>NZ_JBLEBI010000249.1:0-7818 GCF_047340315.1 Streptomyces sp. AF1A | reverse complement strand
GCACCGGAAACCGGAGTTGTCCACAGCCTCCGACGCCAGTCCCGGCGGAGTCGTAGGCTGGACACCCCCGGCCGCTCACCGCGCCGGGCTACTTGCGTTGCCCACCCCCTGGACGGAAAAAGCCCCCATGAGCCTGCACGGTCTGCTCGACGCCGTCGTCAAGGACCCCGCCCTCGCGGAAGCGATCACGGCGGCCGCGGACGGCAACCGCATGCACGTCGACCTCGTCGGCCCCCCTGCGGCCCGCCCCTTCGCGGTCGCCGGGCTCGCCCGCGAGGCCGGGCGGCCGGTGCTGGCGGTCACCGCGACCGGCCGCGAGGCCGAGGACCTGGCAGCCGCCCTGCGCTCACTGCTGCCCCCCGAGGGCGTCGTCGAGTACCCCTCCTGGGAGACCCTCCCGCACGAGCGCCTCAGTCCCCGCAGCGACACCGTCGGCCGCCGCCTCGCCGTCCTGCGCCGCCTGGCCCACCCGAGCCCCGACGACCCCGGGACCGGCCCGGTCTCCGTCGTCGTCGCGCCGGTGCGCTCCGTGCTCCAGCCGCAGGTCAAGGGCCTCGGCGACCTGGAGCCGGTGTCCCTGAGAACCGGGCAGAGCGCCGACCTGGACGACGTCGTCGAAGCCCTCGCGGCCGCCGCCTACGCGCGCGTGGAGCTGGTGGAGAAGCGCGGCGAGTTCGCCGTGCGCGGCGGCATCCTGGACGTGTTCCCGCCCACCGAGGAACACCCCCTGCGCATCGAGTTCTGGGGCGACGACGTCGAGGAGATCCGCTACTTCAAGGTCGCCGACCAGCGCTCCCTCGAGGTCGCCGAACACGGCCTGTGGGCGCCGCCCTGCCGCGAGCTGCTGCTCACCGACGACGTGCGCGCACGCGCGCGTGCCCTCGCCGAGGAACACCCCGAGCTGGGCGAACTGCTCGGCAAGATCGCCGAGGGCATCGCCGTGGAGGGCATGGAATCCCTCGCCCCCGTCCTCGTCGACGACATGGAACTGCTCCTCGACGTCCTGCCCAAGGGCGCGATGGCCGTCGTCTGCGACCCTGAGCGGGTCCGCACCCGCGCCGCCGACCTCGTCGCGACCAGCCAGGAGTTCCTGCAGGCCTCCTGGGCGGCCACCGCCGGCGGCGGGGAGGCCCCCATCGACGTCGGCGCGGCCTCCCTGTGGTCCATCGCCGACGTCCGCGACCGCGCGCGCGAGCTGGACATGATGTGGTGGTCGGTGTCCCCGTTCGCCGCCGACGCCGACCTCGACGCCGACACTCTCCAGCTCGGCATGCACGCGCCCGAGACCTACCGCGGCGACACCGCCAAGGCCCTCGCGGACACCAAGGGCTGGCTCGCCGACGGCTGGCGCACCGTGTTCGTCACCGAGGGCCACGGCCCGGCCGCCCGCACGGTCGAGGTGCTCGGCAACGAGGGCATCGCCGCCCGCATGGACGCCGACCTGGGCGAGCTGAGCCCCTCCGTCGTGCACGTCTCCTGCGGCTCGATCGAGTACGGCTTCGTCGCCCCGGCGCTGGAGCTCGCGGTGCTCACCGAGACCGACCTGTCCGGCCAGCGCGCCGTCGGCCGCGACGGCGCCCGCATGCCGGCCCGCCGCCGCAAGACCATCGACCCGCTGACCCTGGAGCCGGGCGACTACATCGTCCACGAACAGCACGGCGTCGGCCGCTACATCGAGATGGTGCAGCGCACCGTGCAGGGCGCCACCCGCGAGTACCTGGTCGTCGAGTACGCCCCGGCCAAGCGCGGCCAGCCCGGCGACCGCCTCTACATCCCCACCGACCAGCTGGAGCAGATCACCAAGTACGTCGGTGGCGAGGCGCCCACCCTGCACCGCCTGGGCGGCGCGGACTGGACGAAGACCAAGGCACGGGCGAAGAAGGCGGTCAAGGAGATCGCCGCCGACCTGATCAAGCTGTACAGCGCGCGCATGGCCGCCCCCGGCCACTCCTTCGGCTCCGACACGCCCTGGCAGCGCGAGCTGGAGGACGCCTTCCCCTACGCGGAGACCCCGGACCAGCTCACCACCATCGCCGAGGTCAAGGAGGACATGGAGAAGTCGGTCCCCATGGACCGCCTGATCTGCGGCGACGTCGGCTACGGCAAGACCGAGATCGCGGTGCGGGCCGCCTTCAAGGCCGTACAGGACGGCAAGCAGGTCGCGGTCCTCGTGCCGACGACGCTGCTGGTGCAGCAGCACTTCGGGACGTTCTCCGAGCGGTACGCGCAGTTCCCGGTCAGCGTGAAGGCGCTCTCGCGCTTCCAGACCGACACCGAGGCCAAGGCCGTCCTGGAGGGCCTGCGGGAGGGCTCGGTGGACGTCGTCATCGGCACCCACCGGCTGTTCTCCTCCGAGACGAAGTTCAAGGACCTGGGCCTGGTCATCGTCGACGAGGAGCAGCGCTTCGGCGTCGAGCACAAGGAGCAGCTGAAGAAGCTGCGGGCCAACGTCGACGTGCTGACGATGTCGGCCACCCCGATCCCCCGGACCCTGGAGATGGCGGTGACCGGCATCCGCGAGATGTCGACGATCACCACGCCGCCGGAGGAGCGCCACCCGGTGCTCACCTTCGTCGGGCCGTACGAGGAGAGGCAGATCGGCGCGGCCATCCGCCGCGAACTGCTGCGCGAGGGCCAGGTCTTCTACATCCACAACCGGGTGGAGTCCATCGACCGCGCGGCGGCCCGGCTGCGCGAGATCGTCCCCGAGGCGCGCATCGCCACCGCCCACGGGCAGATGTCGGAGGCGGCCCTGGAGCAGGTCGTCGTCGACTTCTGGGAGAAGAGGTTCGACGTGCTCGTCTCGACGACGATCGTCGAGTCGGGCATCGACATCTCCAACGCCAACACCCTCATCGTGGAACGCGGCGACACCTTCGGCCTGTCCCAGCTGCACCAGCTGCGCGGGCGCGTCGGCCGGGGCCGCGAGCGCGGGTACGCCTACTTCCTCTACCCGCCGGAGAAACCGCTGACGGAGACGGCCCACGAGCGGCTGGCCACCATCGCCCAGCACACCGAGATGGGCGCGGGCATGTACGTCGCCATGAAGGACCTGGAGATCCGCGGCGCGGGCAACCTCCTGGGCGGCGAGCAGTCCGGCCACATCGCGGGCGTCGGCTTCGACCTGTACGTCCGCATGGTCGGCGAGGCCGTCGCCGACTACCGGCGCCAGCTGGAGACCGGCGCGATCGAGGAGGAGCCGCCGCTCGAGGTCAAGATCGAGCTCCCCGTCGACGCGCACGTCCCGCACGACTACGCGCCCGGCGAGCGGCTGCGCCTGCAGGCCTACCGCGCCATCGCCTCCGCCAACTCCGAGGAGGACATCAAGGCCGTCCGCGAGGAACTCACGGATCGCTACGGCAAGTTGCCGGAGCCGGTGGAGAACCTGCTGCTGGTGGCGGGCCTGCGCATGCTCGCCCGCGCGTGCGGCGTCGGCGAGGTCGTCCTGCAGGGCACCAACATCCGCTTCGCGCCCGTGGACCTGCGCGAGTCGCAGGAACTGCGGCTCAAGCGCCTGTACCCCGGCACGGTCATCAAGCCCGCCGTCCACCAGGTGCTGGTCCCGCGCCCGAAGACCGCGAAGGTCGGCGGCAAGCCCCTGGTCGGCCGCGAACTGCTGGCATGGGTGGGCGAGTTCCTCACCACGGTCCTGGGGTCGTAACCGCCGCACGGACGGGGTCGTAACCGCCGCATCGATGGGGTCGTAGCCGCCGCACCGAAGAACCGGTCGCCGGCCCGGCAGGGCGCGAGGGCCACCGCCCACGCCCCTGCCGGGAACCCGCCCGAGGGGGTCCCCGCACGCCCCTGCCGTGCTCCCCTCGGGGCGCGCGCAGCGGGAATCCCTGAACCAGTGGGCGGCTTCGTTCCGTTCGCCTGCGGGCCGCGCCGGCGTCCCCGCGGAGCGCTTGACCTTACCCTCAAGGGCAAGGTTTAGCGTTCTTCGAGGTGAGACGCATGCGGATCGGTGAGCTGGCCCGGCGGGCGGGTGTGACGACCAAGGCGGTGCGCTACTACGAATCGCTGGGGCTGCTCGCGCCGGTCCGGTTGCCCAACGGCTACCGGGACTACGACGAGCACGACGTACGGCTCACGCAGGAGATCCGGGCGCTGTGCCGCCTCGGCATCCCCGTCGAGGCGACACGGCCGTTCCTGCAATGCCTGGACCTGGGGCACCGGCACGCGGACGACTGCCCGGCCGCGCTGGCCGGGTACCGGGACGCCATCGACGAGCTCACGCGGCGGATCGAGGACCTCACCGCACGCCGGGCGGTGCTGATGGCACACCTGCACGAGGCCGCGCACCGCAACAGCCGCTTCTCACGGGCCGAAGGAGAGGAACCGATGACCGACTACACGAGCCTGCCCGCCGACCTGCCCGTTCCCGAGGACGACGGCGCTGCCGCCCACCTGCGCGGCGCGAGAATGCCGCAACTGCACCTCCGCGCCACCGACGGCGCCACGATCGGCCTGGAGGCGCTGGGTGCAGGTCGCACAGTGCTCTACATCTACCCGCTGACCGGCCGCCCCGGCACCGATCTGCCCGAGGGCTGGGACACCATCCCCGGCGCCCGTGGCTGCACCCCCGAGGCATGCGGCTTCCGCGACCACCACCAGGACCTGCTCGCGGCCGGCGTGGCCCGGGTGTACGGCCTCTCCAGCCAGGACAGCGACTACCAACGCGAGGTCACCGAGCGGCTCCGCCTGCCGTTCCAGATGCTGTCCGACCCCGCACGCGACCTGGCCCGGGCGCTGGACCTTCCCACCTTCACCGCCGGCGGGCTGACGCTGTACAAGCGGATCACGCTGATCATCGCGGACAACGTGATCGAGCACGTTTTCTACCCGGTCTTCCCCCCGGGCCGGCACGCCGGCCAGGTCCTGGCCTGGCTCGCCGGCAACGCCCGCCGGCCTGCCTCCGCCGTGTGACGTCCCCTCGTGACCGGGGGTCTGCGCCGCACTCGCCGCAGCCGGCGCCCGGCACGTCGCGCTCGCGCTGCCTCGCCCCTGTCGGACCACGCCGCCCGCCGGCTCGCCGACGGGACCGTCAACTCCACGCGGGAGAAGGGCGCCTGACGGTGCGACGGACATCCCCGAGCTACACGGACCGCCTCCGGACGCATCCGCGAGCGCTGTCGCACGCACCGACTCCACCTCCTGCGAGCCCGCCCGTTGTCTCTATGCTGCGCGGGTAATAGCACTTTTTTCGGCTCGTTCGGAGGGGCGGTGCGCTGTGCGTACTGAGAGGCACACGAGGCACAGTGCGGGGAGCCGGCGTGCCGTTCTGGCATCCGCGGTGGTGGCCACGGCGGTTCTGGTCTCCGGCTGCAAGGGCGTTGCTTCGCCCGCGGACGGCGGACCCTCCGGTTCCGCCGTCTCGACCGCCGGCGACTCCCGTGCCGTGAGCCCGCTGGACAATCCGGACGGAACGAAGCCGGGGCTGGCGGCGATCACCTCCAGCGCGGACATGGCGAAGGCGCGGTCGTTGATCGGAAGAGTGGCGACGAAGGGGCGCGGACCGAAGACGGGGTACGAGAGGGACGAGTTCGGCTACGCCTGGATGGACTCGGCTCCCGGCGGCATCCCCTTTGCCCACAACGGCTGTGACTCGCGCAACGATCTGTTGAAACGCGACGGCGAGAGGCTCCGCTTCCGGGCCGGATCGGACTGCGTCGTCACCTCCATGACGTTGCACGATCCGTACACCGGAAAGACCATCGCGTGGATGAAGTCCCATGCCACGGCGGTGCAGATCGACCACGTCATGCCGCTGTCGTACGACTGGCAGATGGGCGCGTCGCACTGGACCAAGGGCAAGCGCGAGGACATCGCCAACGACCCGCTCAACCTGATCCCCGTGGACGGCCCCACCAACGGCGCCAAGAGCGACTCCGGGCCCGCGACGTGGCTGCCCCCGAACAAGCGGATCCGCTGCTCCTACGCGGTGCGCTTCGCCCAGGTGTCGCTGAAGTACGGCCTTCCGGTGACGGCTGCGGACAAACGGACGATGCTGACGCAGTGCGGCGGCTGAGGGAGACACCGCGGCTTTTGCGAGGTCGTCGCCCCGGCCCGGCCGAGCGCCGGGCACCGCGAACCGCACGCGAGGTCGAGGTGCCCGGCGCGCTGGACCCGGTGCGCTGCGAACCGGAGCGTGGGTAGGCCGTCCACGTCGAGCCCGACGTGCGGCTGCGGCACCGGCTGTAGCCGCCCGCCCGGTCAGCCGCCGAAGGCCCGGCCGCGCGGCGCGGGGGCGGGCCGGCCCGCCTTCTCCCACTCGACGAAGGTGTTGGTGCGGGCGAAGACGAAGGCCTTGACCGGGTTGCCGGAGTACGTCCACGGCACGCTGCCGATGTGACCGCCCACCGCCCGGAACTGCTCGACGGCGTCGGCGTACCGCTTCGTCTGGAACAGGGTGTCCGCCAGCAGGTGCCGGACCAGCGGCAGCCGGTGGTGCCCGGCGGGCGTCCGGTCCACGGCGTCCAGGGTGGCGTCCAGGGCCGAACGCACGAACGGCTGGTCGTACACGGGCGCCTTGGGATCCCGGAACGAGTGCTCCATCAGCGCGTACAGGCGCAGCACGGACAGCAGGCTGCCCTGCGGGGCCGCGGCCGCCGCCTGCTCGGCGAACGCGTACATCAGCTCGTGCGAACCGCGCCACTTGGCGCACCAGTACTGCAGGGCGCTGACATGGGCGCCGAAGTGGTGCGGGTCGCGTGCGGTGATCTCGGCCCACAGCGCCCGGAAGTCCTCGTGCGGCCAGCCGAGTCCGTAGGCGATGGTGATCTGCGCGATCCACGGGCAGGGGTCCTCGGGCGCCATCCGCGCGGCCTCCCGGCAGGCGATCAGGGCCTCGGCCAGCAGCCGGTGGAAGCCCTCGAACTGCTCGGCCGTGGTGTTCTTCGCCGACTTCGCGCCGCGGACCTTGCCCGCGAGCACGACGAGCGCGTCGGCGTGCACGAGCGCCGCGGACGGGTCACCGGGGTACTCGGTCCGCCACGCCTTCAGCCAGGTGTCGTCCTCCGCGGCGGCGTGCACGAGGATGCCGAGCCGGTACCACCGCAGGTCCCAGTCGCGGCCCGCCCCAGCCAGGTAGGCGGCGGCCCGCCGCCAGTCACCGGCGAGCGCGGCCTGTGCGACCGCGTCGGCCTCCGGATCGGGGCCCGCGTGCGCGGCGTCGAGCTGCGCGGCGGGCACCAGCCCGTACGTGGCGGGATCGATGTTCACCGGCGCCTTGGCCTTCGCCTCGGCCCGGGCGGCGCGCGCCTTGCGGGCGTTGCGGGGGATGGTGACGGCGGCGTAGACGAGGGCGCCGGCACCGGCTATGTCGATCAGGACGTTCATACCGGGTCTTTCCGGGTCGGGGCCGCCTGCAGGAGGTGACCGAGGAGGCTGTGCGGGGCGGGGGAACGAGAGGCCGTCACGCCGGGGTCCGGGGCGGCGGCCAGGGCAGACCGGGGGACAGGGGTGCCGTGCCGGCGGCCGGGAGGCGGGCGCCGCCGGACAGCAGCGCGCGCAGGGGTGCCGTGCGGGGCGGCCCGGCGACCGCGTGGTCCAGGGCCTCCTCCAGCGACGCGGCGAACCCCTCGGGCGCGACCTGCCGTACCGGGGGCCCCGCCCAGCACAGCTCCCACCGGCACAGCCCGGCGTCCAGCGCGGTGAGCAGCGCCAGGTGGCGCAGGGCCGAGCGGAAGGCCGTCCTGGCGAACTCGCGCGCCGCGCGGCCGCTGCTCCGGCTCGCCTGCTCCGACTTCGGCAGCCGGTCCGCGATCTCGTACAGCAGGCCGTGGTCGAGCAGGTCCAGCAGACGGCCGAGGTGGGTGG
>NZ_JBLEBI010000248.1:0-7889 GCF_047340315.1 Streptomyces sp. AF1A | reverse complement strand
GGCCCGGGCACACGGTCGTGTGCCGAGCAGAGGTGGTGGCGTACGGCCCGCGGTGGTCCGGGTTGGCGCGGCCGGCGTCCGGGGCCTGTGGGGGGGCGGATTGCCGGCGCGGAGGTCCCTGCCGAGCCGGGCTTCGCCGCGTTCCTGCGCGTCACCGCGAGGCGGTTGTGCCGTTCCGGTGTGTCGAGGTCGTCCGGTGGTCGTCGGCGCGGAGGTCCCTGCCGAGCCGGGCTTCGCCGCGTTCCTGCGCGTCACCGCGAGGCGGTTGTGCCGTTCCGGTGTGTCGAGGTCGTCCGGTGGCGTCGGCACGGAGGCTGCCGGACGCCGCCTCGCCGCGCTCGTCGCGTCGCTCCCGGGCGGGTGCGCTGTCCCCGCGCACCGGAACGCGCTCACACGGTCTGCGGCACCTGGCGGGTCCGGCTGCGGATCCGGAGGGCGGTGGCGATCTCGACGATGCCCACCGCGAGCAGCCAGGCGCCCCCGAAGAGGGTCAGCGCGGCGACCGACTGGAGGGGGGAGTCGATGAGGACGATGCCGGCGACGACGGTGAGGATGCCGAGGACGAGGTGCCAGCCCCGGGCCGGCATCCGGGTGTCGGAGACGGCGGCCATGATCTCGGTGATCCCGCGGATCAGCCAGCCGATGCCGATCCACAGGCCGAGCAGCAGGATCGACTGCATGGGCCCGCGGAAGCAGAACAGGCCGAGCAGGATCGACAGGGCGCCGCTGATGAACGCCAGCACCCGCAGCGAGGTGGTCTTGTGCGTGCCGAAGGCGGAGACCAGCTGGAAGATCCCGCTGATCACGAGATAGACGCCGAAGAGCACGCCGGCCACCAGCAGGGAGGGGCCGGGCCAGAGCAGGACCAGGATGCCGAGGATCAGGGACGCGATCCCGGTGACGAGGACGGCCTGCCAGGCGGCCCGGGACAGGGCGTGCAGGGGGCCTTCGAACGCGGGCTCGGGCTCGTGGTGCTCGTGCGGGGCGCCGAACGGGGGGTGCGCCGCGTGGACGCGCTGGTCGTCGTACTCCCGGCCCCAGTCGGGACCGCTGCTCGGTGCCTCGGTCATGCTCCATGCTCGGACCGGCGCCGCGCCGACCGCCACCCGGGTGGACCGACCGGCTCATCCCCGCCGGCCCTCACCGCCCCCGCCCTCGTCTCCCGCGTGCGCGCGCTCGAACGGGTGAGGCAGAGAGCGCGGCCGGATTCCCGGCCGACCCGGTGAGCACCGTGGACGCCCGGTCCGTACGTATTCCGTACGTACACGAAGCACAGGGGACGGAGGGGCGAGGTGGGCGTGGGACACCGACGGCTGCGACGACTGGTGCTGCTGTGCGCGGGGCTGCTCCTGCTCCTCCTCGGCACGGCGGCCCCCGCATCGGCCCATGCCGCGCTCGACGGTTCCGACCCCACCGACGGGACCGTCCTGCGCACCGCGCCCCGGGAAGTCACCCTGACCTTCAGCGAGTCGGTGGGCCTGCTCACCGACTCCTTCCGGGTCTACGACCCCGGCAACCACCTGCTGCGCACCGGCCCCGCCGGTCACGCCCCCGGCCACTCCGACACGGCCCGCGTCCGGCTCCCCGCCAAGCTGGGCACCGGCACCTACACGGTGGCCTGGCGGGTGGTGTCGGCCGACAGCCACCCGGTGTCCGGGGCGCTCACCTTCTCGGTCGGCAAGCGCACCGTGACGACGGCGAGCACGGTCCCCGACCGCACGGAGAACCCCGTCACGACGGCCCTGTACAACATCGCCCGCTACCTGGCGTACCTCTCCCTGGCCGTCCTCCTGGGCGCGGTCGCGTTCGTGGCGTACTGCCGCCCGCCGGCGGCGACCCGGCTGCGCGCCCCGGCCACGGCCGCCGCCTCGACCCTCCTCGCCTCGACGGCCCTGCTGTTCCTGCTGCGGGCGCCGTACGAGGAGGGCACCGCCGCGTGGGCCGGCCTCTCCCCGTCCGCCCTGGCCCACTCGGCGACGACCCGCTCCGGCGCGCTCCTCCTCGCCCGGATGGCCCTGCTCCTCCTGGCCGCGGCCGGAGCGGCGCTCCTGCGGGCCCGCCGCCGAAGGCTGCCGCGCCGCGCCACGCTCGCGGTCGCCGGAGCGCTGTCCCTCCCCCTCGCCCTGACCTGGGCGGCGGCCGAGCACGCCGCCGCGGGCATCCAGGTCCCGGTGGCGATCACCATGGCGACCCTGCACCTGCTGGCCATGGCGGCCTGGCTGGGCGGCCTGGCCGCGCTGCTGCGGACCCTGCGGGGCATGCCCGAGCTGCCGGCCTCGGTCCCGGCCCGCTTCTCCCGCCTGGCCCTCGCCTCGGTGACCGTCCTCGTGCTCACCGGCGTCTACCAGTCCTGGCGGGGCCTGGGCTCCTGGCAGGCGCTGACGGACACGACGTACGGCCGCACCCTGCTGGCCAAGTTGGCGGCCGTGGCCGCCCTGCTGCTCGCGGCGGCCTCCTCCCGCACCTGGACGGCTCGGCTGGGCCAGGCGGCCCGGACGCGGACCGCGAGCCCCGCCCGCGTGCCCGAACCGGCCGGCGGCCCCCCGCTCCCGGCGCGGCCGGACACCCCCGAGCCCCCTTCTCCCGCCGTCGTCCAGCTGCGCCGCTCGGTCCTGGCCGAGGCCGCGGTGGCCGTGGTGGTCCTGCTTCTGACGACCCTCCTGACCAGCACCGTCCCCGGCCGTACGGCGATCGCGGCGGCGGATGCCGCCGCACCGGCGGCCGGCATCCCCAGCGCCTCGGTCACCACCATCCCCTTCGACGCGGGCACCCCGGGCGGCCGGGGCAAGGTCCAGATCACCCTGGACCCCGGCCGGGTCGGCCGGAACTCCGTCCAGGCGGTCGTCTACGGCCCCGACGGCGGCCTGTCCACGGTCCCCGAACTCCGCATCACCCTCACCCTGCCCGCCCGGCGGATCGGCCCCCTGGACACCAGGGTCGCCGACCGCGGCGGCTACTGGGCCACCGACTCCTTCGACCTGCCCCTGACGGGCACATGGACGCTGAAGGCGACGGTCCGGGTGTCCGAGGTGGACCAGGTGACGGTGTCGGCACCGGTACGGGTGGTGCGGTAGACCGCGCCGGGGGTGCCCCGGCGCGCACTCACGCGCCGGTGTGGATGTGGGCCGCCCAGCGGGTCGGCAGCAGGGGCTCGGCCTCCCGGGCCGCACGGACCGCGCGGTGCAGGGCGAGTGCGGGGTCGTCGGAGCCGTGAGCGGCGTAGAAGGCGCGGGCGATCTGCGCCGCAGTCTGGTCGTGGACCTGCCACAGCGTGGCGATCACATGCCGGAACCCGACGAGGCGGAACGCCGAGCCCAGGTGGATGGACTCGCCGGCGAACTCTCCCGTGCTGCGGGCGGTCGAGCAGGCCGACAGATAGGCGAGCCGCGCGTCGGGGGCCCGCAGCCGCTGCAGGTCCGTGACCAGCAACGGCTGGTCGTGCAGGACCAGATGGCTGCCCGACGGATGGGCCGGGTCGTGGTGGGCGTGGCAGGCGAAGTGCGCCCAGCCGCTCGACGGCAGTGCGGCGGTCACCGCGGCCCTGGTGGCCTGTTCCCCCATCAGCAGCCGTGCCCCGGCCGCCGTGCCGAGCGCGGCGGCCTCCGACAGGGTCGCGGGCAGCGGCGGGTGTCCCGGGGTGTCCGGGACGGCGACGACCAGGGGCCGGCCGGCGGGTCGCCCGGCCGGGTCCGGCGCCGCCGGCAGGGCGCGGATGGTCGGGGTGTACGACGAGACCACCCGGTCGAGGACCGTCTCGCCGTGCGCCGCGCCGTCCTCGATGTGCCCCGCCGCGTGCAGGGGCAGGGCGTTCAGCGCACCGGTCGGTGACCACCACACCCTCGGCCAGGGGCCGTCCTCGGGCGGCGGACCCGTGTGGCCGAGCGCCCGGAGCACCGGTGCGGCCACCGTGTCCCAGAGCCGGCCGAGCGTCTCCCGGATCGTCGCCTGGGCGCCGAGCCGCTGCACCAGCCCCAGCCGGGGGTTCTCGGCCGCGGCCACCGCCTCGGCGAACTCCCGTACCTGCCGGTCCAGTTCGTCCTGGCGCAACCCGGGCAGCGGTACCACGCGCAGCCCGCTTTGGTCGAGCACCAGGGCGTCGCACCGGTACCGGCTGACGTTCACGGTCACCACCGGGCCCTGCCGCGGGACCAGCGCGCGCAGCCGGTCGGCCCGCGGCACGTCGAGGAAGTGCTCGAATCCGGGGATGCGGCGGATATCGCGCAGCGCCTGCTCCCAGAGCAGGCCCAGCCGGTGCCGGCGGTCGGGATCGGGGCCGGACTCGCCGAGCGCCTCCCGGACCGCCATCAGTTCGGCGGCCGACTCGGGGGCCAGCGCGCGCAGTTCGGCCAGTTCGCGGTCCGTGTCGAGCGCGGCGGAGAGCAGGACCGAACGCCCGTGTTCCAGTAGTTCCAGGGCCGCCTCGGGCCGGCCGGCCTGGAGGGCCACCGCCGCCGCGTCGCCGGCCAGCTGGAACCGCCCGGCCAGCAGCCGTTCCTGGTCGGCGGGCCGCAGATGGACGGGCACGAGCTCCGGCAGCCGGGCCACGGCCGCGCGATAGCCGTCCAGGGCCTCGGGCCAGTCGCCGGTCGACGCCGCCCACTCGCCGCACTGGGCCGCGTCCGCGATCCGCTGCTCGGTCGTCGCGCCGGGCGCGGCGACCGCGCTGCGCAGCACGCCGATCGCCTCGCGCAGCGCCGCACGGTCCCCGCGTTCCCGGGAGCGCTGGGCCAGGGCGTGCGCCAGGTTGTGCAGCGAACTGACGTGCCCGGTCGGCAGGTCCGGTTCGGCCACCGCATGGCGGTAGGCGTCGATCACCTCGTCGAGGGCGTCGGGCGTGTCCGGGCGGCCGTGCCAGGAGGCGATTGCGGCGCCGAGGTTGTTGAACACCGTCGCCCGATGCGTCGACGCCGGATCCGCGAGCACCTGCCGCAGCAGCCCGATGGCCTCCTCCAGCGGCGCCGGGTCGGCGGCATCCCCCTGCAGCTCCTGGTGCGCGCGGTACTGCAGGACGAGGGCCGCGGCGAGGTCCTCGCGCGCCTCGTGCACGCCCGCCGTGCCCGGCCCGGCCGCCACGGCGGCCAGCTGATCGCGCAGCACCGTGATGGCGTCCTGGAGGTGGCCCACCCTGCCGTCGTGCCGGAACTGGACCATCAGGGCGCGGCCGAGCGCGGGACGGGCGCTGCGCAGCAGCACCGGGTCGCCCGCGGCCAGGGCCACCGCCTCGTGCGCGACCGCGGCGGCCTCGTGGAGGGAGTCGGTGTCGGAGGCGGACTGGTAGCGCTCGCGCAGCATGGTGCTCAGGTGGGTGAGGTGAGCGACCCGGGCGCGGTGCCCCAGTGACCGGCCGACCTGGATCGCGGTGCGCACGGCCGCGATGGCCTCGCTCAGCGTCGCCGCGTCGGGGGCCGCCAGATGCCGGGCGTAGCAGGCGTCGGCGAGCAGCGCCCAGCGGGTGGGCAGGCTGGCGTGCCCCGGGGGCACGCTGTCGATGCCGGCGCGCAGCAGGGTGATGGCCTCGTCCAGCTCCGCGGGGTCGGCGTTGCGCACCCCGCGCTGGTAGAGGGCCTCGCCGAGCAGCCGCCGGGCCTGGTCGAGCTCGGCCGGATCGGTCCGGTCCCGTACGGCCCAGCGCAGCCGGGCGACGGCCCGATCCAGGTCGGCATCGCCGCCGCCCTGCTCGGCGCGCAGCTGGAGAGCCATGATCAGCAGCGCGTCCGCGGCGTTGTGCGTGCCGTCGCCCGGCGCCGTGACCGCCAGTACGTGGTAGAGCGTGTCGACGACGTCGTCCAGGACGGACGCCGCCCCGTCGCCTCGCGCCCGGCGGGCGTAGCGCATCGTGATGTCCGGCAGGTCGTCCTGCTCGCGAGGCGAGGTCCCGGCCATCGACACGGCCATCAGCTCCTCGCCGGCCCGCACCAGTGCCGCCTGCGGGTCGCGCCGCACGTCCGAGGTGCGGCGGAACAGCTCGGCCACCGGCTCGGGCACGGCCTTCGGCCTGCGGCGGTGGGCGACGGCGAGGTGGGAGAGCGCGATCTGGTAGGCCGACTCGGCGAGCGCCGTCCGGCCCTGTTGCCGCAGCGCGAGACAGCAGCACCAGCGCAGCCACCCCAGGGCCAGGAAGGCGTCGGTGTCGGGGAGGCCGAAGCGGTCCTCGAGCGGCATGAGGACCAGACGCGTGGCCTCCTCGTCGGCCTCGGCCGTGAGGACCAGGTCGGCGTCACCCGTGCGCCGGTACGCGTCGACGCGGGCGCGGACGGCGGCCAGGGCCGCCTTCTTGTCGCCCCTCACCGGTCGCGGGGCGCCGAGGCGAGGCTTTGGACCATGTCCCGGAACCGCTCGGAGGCCCGGATGGTGTGCGGCCGGTCCGAGGAGCCGAGGCCGGCCGCGGCGTCGGCCTGCCAGTCCGGGAACGTGACGCTCTCCAGCATGCCGTCCGACCACCAGAACAGCTGCTGGGTCAGCCGCCGTTCCGGGGAGCGGGGCAGGCCGTGGAGGTTGGCCCCGTACTTCTGCAGGCCCGGGGCGGCCGTGAACAGGGCCGGGCCGTTGACGACCCAGAACGCCAGGACGTCCGTGCGCGGCACCACCAGCAGGATGCCGTACGGGGTCGGGCGCCCGGCGAGCTCGGCCATCCGCAACACGTGGGCGGCGGTGTGGCGGCTGCTGCCCAGTACCGTGCAGAGCGGGGAGTCGCCCGGGACCACCTCGTGGATCTCGCAGGGCTGACGCCGCAGGTTGGCCATCGCGATCGACCACACCTCGGCGGGTGACACGTCCCAGCGCCGCGTCTGCTCGGTGTCGACCACCAAGTCACCGTACTCGCCCGTCAGTTGCACCTCGGCGACCAGACCGCCGCCGACGATCCGGGTCATCGCGTCCAGGCGGTCCTCCGACTGCCCGGAGAGGCGCACCACGGGCAGCAGCGCTCCCCGGGCGGCGTCGAAGGGCGTCATCCGCTGCGCCCGCGCCTCCCGTTCGGCGTCCGCGCACCGCTGCGGATACTCCGCCACCGTCGTACGCCACTGCTCGCGGGCCCGGTTCCGCAGCCAGCCGGCCAGCCGTACGAGGTCCAGTTCCGGCACTGAGGTGCCGTCGGACACCCAGGAGATGCGCGGCTGCCCGGTGTAGTCCGGCGCGAGGAATTCGCGGACCAGGTCCCGGAACGCCGTCCACTCCTCGGCGCTGAACCCGGCACACCAGGGCGGCACGGACGAACGGTCGGACTTCGATCGCCGGAAGAGCGCCATGACACCAAGAGTACGATCACGCTTACTCTCTGAACAGACATCAGATACTCCGGCCCGGCGAGGACACGCTGATGATGGCTGACGAACTGGCGCGGTTCTGCGCCGAGTTGCCCGACCTGCGCGTGGCACTGCGGGGCTCGCCGCGGCAACTGGCGCTGCTCGACCAGGCCGAGCACGCGCTGCGCGAGGGCGAGCCGGTGGCCCCGCTGCTGCGGCAGTTGGGCATAGCGGTGGACAGCGACGAGACGCCCCTCGCCGGGCGCGACGCGGCGGCGACGACGTCTCCGGTGCGCAGCAGCCACGTGGTGACGGGCGCCTACCTGTGCCCGCGCCGCGCGTGCCTGCGGGCCGAGGTACGGCACACCGGGGAGGGCCTGCCGGTCTGCCACGTGTACGGCGAGGCGCTGCGCTTCGTGCCGGACGGGCGATGAACGGAGTCCTGGCGGAGCTCGGCCGCCGGCTCGCCGAGCGGCTGATGGCGCTGCTCGTGCTGCCGGGGCTGCTGTACGTCGGCAGCCTGCTGGCGGCGGCCTCGCTCGGCGGCGTACGGCTGGAGGGGACCGGCCGCGCGCTGCGGCGGGCGGTGGCGCCGATCACGACCGCCGTCGGATCGCGGTCCGCGGCCTCCGGACTGTCCGTCGC
>NZ_JBLEBI010000247.1:0-7936 GCF_047340315.1 Streptomyces sp. AF1A | reverse complement strand
CCCGGCCGCCGCGGTCGCCAAGAACATGGACGCCTCGCTGGCGGTGCCGACCGCCACCTCGGTCCGCGCCGTCCCGGTGAAGCTGCTGTTCGACAACCGCATCGTCATCAACAACCACCTCAAGCGCGCCCGCGGCGGGAAGATCTCCTTCACGCACATCATCGGGTACGCGATGGTGCAGGCCATCAAGGCCATGCCCTCGATGAACTGGTCGTACGGCGTCAAGGACGGCAAGCCGACCCTGATCAAGCCGCCCCACGTCAACCTCGGCCTGGCCATCGACCTGGTCAAGCCGAACGGTGACCGCCAGCTCGTCGTGGCCGCCATCAAGAAGGCCGAGACGCTGAACTTCTTCGAGTTCTGGCAGGCCTACGAGGACATCGTCCGCCGCGCCCGCGACGGCAAGCTGACGATGGACGACTTCACCGGTGTCACGGTCTCCCTGACCAACCCCGGCGGCCTCGGCACCGTCCACTCCGTGCCGCGCCTGATGCCCGGCCAGTCCGTGATCATGGGCGTCGGCTCCATGGACTACCCGGCCGAGTTCCAGGGCACCAGCCAGGACACCCTGAACAAGCTCGGCGTCTCCAAGGTCATGACGCTCACGTCGACCTACGACCACCGGGTGATCCAGGGCGCCGCCTCCGGCGAGTTCCTGCGCCAGGTGGCCAACCTGCTGCTGGGCGAGAACGGCTTCTACGACGACATCTTCGAGGCGCTGCGCATCCCCTACGAGCCGATCCGCTGGCTCAAGGACATCGACGCCTCGCACGACGACGACGTCACCAAGGCCGCCCGCGTCTTCGAGCTGATCCACTCCTACCGGGTCCGCGGCCACGTCATGGCCGACACCGACCCGCTGGAGTACCGCCAGCGCAAGCACCCCGACCTGGACATCGTCGAGCACGGCCTCACCCTGTGGGACCTGGAGCGCGAGTTTGCCGTCGGCGGCTTCGCCGGCAAGTCGATGATGAAGCTGCGCGACATCCTCGGCGTGCTGCGCGACTCGTACTGCCGTACCACCGGCATCGAGTTCATGCACATCCAGGACCCCAAGCAGCGCAAGTGGATCCAGGACCGGGTCGAGCGCGGCCACTCCAAGCCGGAGCGCGAGGAGCAGCTGCGCATCCTGCGCCGGCTGAACGCGGCGGAGGCCTTCGAGACGTTCCTGCAGACCAAGTACGTCGGCCAGAAGCGCTTCTCGCTGGAGGGCGGCGAGTCCGTCATCCCGCTGCTGGACGCGGTCATCGACTCCGCGGCCGAGTCCCGCCTGGACGAGGTCGTCATCGGCATGGCCCACCGCGGCCGCCTGAACGTCCTCGCCAACATCGTCGGCAAGTCGTACGCGCAGATCTTCCGCGAGTTCGAGGGCAACCTCGACCCGAAGTCGATGCACGGCTCGGGCGACGTGAAGTACCACCTGGGCGCCGAGGGCACCTTCACCGGCCTGGACGGCGAGCAGATCAAGGTCTCCCTGGTCGCCAACCCCTCCCACCTGGAGGCGGTCGACCCGGTCCTGGAGGGCGTCGCCCGCGCCAAGCAGGACATCATCAACAAGGGCGGCACGGACTTCACCGTCCTGCCGGTGGCGATCCACGGCGACGCGGCCTTCGCGGGCCAGGGCGTGGTGGCCGAGACCCTGAACATGTCTCAGCTGCGCGGCTACCGCACCGGCGGCACGATCCACGTCGTCATCAACAACCAGGTCGGCTTCACCGCGGCCCCCGAGTCCTCGCGTTCGTCGATGTACGCGACGGACGTGGCCCGCATGATCGAGGCCCCGATCTTCCACGTGAACGGCGACGACCCCGAGGCGGTGGTCCGCGTCGCGCGGCTGGCCTTCGAGTTCCGCCAGGCGTTCAACAAGGACGTGGTGATCGACCTCATCTGCTACCGCCGCCGCGGTCACAACGAGTCGGACAACCCGGCCTTCACCCAGCCGCTGATGTACGACCTGATCGACAAGAAGCGCTCGGTGCGCAAGCTCTACACCGAGTCCCTGATCGGTCGCGGCGACATCACCCTGGAAGAGGCCGAGCAGGCCCTGCAGGACTACCAGGGCCAGCTGGAGAAGGTGTTCACGGAGGTCCGCGAGGCCACCTCGCAGCCGGCCGCCGCGGGCGCCGAGGCGCCGCAGGACGGCTTCCCGGTCGCGGTCCCGACCGCCGTCTCCGCGGAGGTCGTCAAGCGGATCGCCGAGTCCCAGGTCAACATCCCCGACCACATCACCGTCCACCCGCGTCTGCAGCCGCAACTGCAGCGCCGCGCGGCGATGGTCGAGGACGGCACGATCGACTGGGGCATGGGCGAGACCCTCGCCATCGGCTCCCTGCTGCTGGAGGGCACCCCGGTCCGCCTCGCGGGCCAGGACTCCCAGCGCGGCACCTTCGGCCAGCGGCACGCGGTGCTCATCGACCGGGAGACCGGCGAGGAGTACACCCCGCTGCAGTACCTGTCCGAGGACCAGGCCCGCCTGAACGTCTACAACTCCCTGCTCTCCGAGTACGCGGCGATGGGCTTCGAGTACGGCTACTCGCTGGCCCGCCCGGACGCGCTGGTGATGTGGGAGGCGCAGTTCGGCGACTTCGCCAACGGCGCGCAGACGGTCGTCGACGAGTTCATCTCCTCGGCCGAGCAGAAGTGGGGCCAGGCCTCCGGCGTCACCCTGCTCCTCCCGCACGGCTACGAGGGCCAGGGCCCGGACCACTCCTCGGCCCGCCCGGAGCGGTTCCTGCAGCTGTGCGCGCAGAACAACATGACGGTCGCGATGCCGACCTCGCCGTCGAACTACTTCCACCTCCTGCGGTGGCAGGTGCACAACCCGCACCACAAGCCGCTGGTCGTCTTCACCCCGAAGTCGATGCTGCGCCTGAAGGCCGCGGCCTCGAAGGCGGAGGAGTTCACGAGCGGGCAGTTCCGCCCGGTCATCGGCGACAGCACGGTCGACCCGGCCGCCGTCCGCAAGGTCGTCTTCTGCGCCGGCAAGGTCTACTACGACCTGGAGGCCGAGCGGAAGAAGCGCGGCGTCACGGACACGGCGATCATCCGCATCGAGCGGCTGTACCCGCTGCCTGGTGACGAGCTGCAGGCCGAGGTCAACAAGTACCCGAACGCCGAGAAGTACCTGTGGGCGCAGGAGGAGCCGGCGAACCAGGGTGCCTGGCCGTTCATCGCGCTCAACCTGATCGACCACCTGGACCTGGCGGTCGGCGCGGACATCCCGGCCGGCGAGCGGCTGCGGCGCATCTCGCGCCCGCACGGCTCGTCCCCGGCGGTGGGCTCCGCCAAGCGCCACCAGGCGGAGCAGGAGCAGCTGGTGCGCGAGGTGTTCGAGGCGTAGGTCCCTCACAAAGGCCCGGTATCGAGCGTGGTGCTCGGTACCGGGCCTTTGGCTTGTCCGGACGGCTCACGTCACCTGGGGTTCGAAGTCCCAGTACGGGCGGTTCCGGGCGCGGGCCGAGAGGGTGTGGACGTGCTGGGGCCCCAGGGTGCCGACGAGGTCGGAGAGGGCTTCCTGTTCCGTCTTCTCGGCCTCGCGGCGGTTGCCCAGGCCGCGGAGGTCGGCCGCGTGGGCGATGCGGGCCGAGAGGGTCAGCGGGTGGGTGCGGCCCAGGCTCTCGATGGCGCGGACCACCGTGGACTTGCTGAGTTCGGCGGCCGACTCGGTGTCGCCGACCAGGTTGCGCAGCGCCGAGGCGTTGATCGCGCAGCCCAGGGTCCAGGGGTGCTGCTCGCCCACCGCCGCGGTCATGTCGGCCATCGCCTGCTCGACCAGGGCGTGGGCCTGGTCCCGCTCGCCGACGCTGCGCAGGATCAGCGCGTGGTTGGAGCGGGCGCCGGCGAGGAACGGGTGGCCCTCGACCAGCCGTACCTCGTACCGGGCGAGGACGGCCTCGCTGCTGGCCCGTGCCTGGTCGATGTCGCCGTGCTCGCGGGCGAAGCAGCTCTGGCTGACGGCGGCGGCGAGGGTCTGCGGGTCGGTCTCGCCCAGCTTGCGCTCGTAGCGCTCCAGGACCCGGGTGAACATCGGTCCCGCCTTGTCCCGGTCGCCCAGGCGGTACAGGCACAGCGCGTGGTTGTGCTGGGCCAGCAGGGTCTGCGGGTTCTCGGCGCCCATCACGAGGTGGTACTCGCGCACGTTCTTGGACTGGATGGACTCCGCCTCGGCGTACCGGCCCAGCAGCCTGAGACAGGTCGCGTAGTGCAGCTCGGAGAAGAGCGTCCAGGGGTGGCGGCCCTTGAGCAGCTGCCGGCGCGCCTCCAGCGTGCGCCGGTCGATGTCCAGCGCCTCCTGGTAGCGGCCCAGCAGCCGCATCACGAAACCGAGGTTGTTCAGCGCGTTCAGGGTCCGCGAGTCCTGCTCGCCGAGGAGTTCGCGGTAGGCCGGGTAGAGCCACTCGTACAGCTCCCGGGCCTCGTCGTAGCGGGCCAGGCCGAACAGGTCGCCGCCGAGGCCGTTGGCGGCGCGCAGGTAGTCCAGGTCCTGCTCGCCGCGCTCGGTGCGCAGGTGTTCGACCGCGGCGCGCTCGACGGCCTCGGCCCGCTGGTACTCGCCGGCCGAGCGCAGCACGTTGGCCAGGTGGTACGTCAGCTCCCAGATCCGCGGGTGGGTGGGGCCGAGGAGCGACTGCCAGGCCCGCATGGCCCGTTCGCCGAGCTTGATGCCGGAGACGTACTCGCCGGTGAAGTACATGTAGCGAAGGCAGTTCAGGACCAGGGTCTGCACCGAGCGGTCCTTGCTCTGCAGGACGTCGGCGTACTTCAGGTGCGGCACGATCTCCGCGTACTCGTCCCACAGCCGGGTGTCGGTGGGGCGGCCGGGATCGGCGGTGGCCAGGGCGCGGCGCACCACGTCGTTGAACTCGGCGCGGTCCTCGTCCGGCATGTCCTTGTGCACGATCTGGTGCACCATCCGGTGCAGGTACAGGGACTCGCCGGAGGCGGCCGTCTCGTCGCCGACCGCCTCGTGCGACTCCAGGCGGACGACGGAGTACTGGCGCAGCTGGTTGATCGCCTTGTTCCACAGCAGCGGGTCGTTGAGCAGCCCGGCGATCTGTTCCGGCAGGTCGTCCGGCGGGATCTCGCGCAGCAGGCGCACGGGGATGAAGCCGGGCGCGAAGAAGGTGCACAGGCGCAGCAGGTCGACGGACTCCGGGACGGTCTCGCGGAGCTTGTTCAGCAGTATCGACCAGGCGGTCTGGAAGGCGAGCGGGAAGTCGGCGGAGACCTTGACGACGTCGCTGTCGATGCCGCCCTCCAGCAGCGCGATGTACTCCTCGACCGACAGGTCGGAGTCGTTGAGCCAGCCCGCGGTCTGGTCGAGCAGCAGGGGCAGGTCCTCCAGCGCCTCGGCCAGCTGGTCGGCGTCGTCCTCGGTCAGCCGGGGCGCGCGGCGGCGGATGAAGGCGACGGACTCGTCGCGGGCGTAGACCGGCACCTCCAGCAGTCTGCTGTTGTGCTCGCTCCACTCGGGGTTGCGCGAGGTGATCAGGACGTGGCCGGGGCCGGTGGGGACGAGGTCCCAGATCTGGTCGGGCTCGTCGGCGCCGTCCAGGATCAGCAGCCAGCGTCCGTAGGGCTCGCCGCGGCGCAGCGCGTCGCGGACGGCGCGCAGCCGCTCGCCGTACTCGGCACCGGTGGACAGGCCGAGTTTCGGGGCGAGTTCGGCCATGAGACGGCGGTAGGTCACCCGGCCCTCGGCGTTGACCCACCACACCACGTCGTACTCGGAGCCGAAGCGGTAGACGTACTCGGCGGCGAGTTGGGTCTTGCCGACGCCCGACATGCCGTGCAGGGTGAGGACGCCCGCGCCGGGCTCGGAGCCCTGCAGCAGGTGGTAGGCGTCGTTCAGGAGCGGCTCACGACCGGTGAAGCGGGTGTTGCGGCGGGGCACACCGCCCCACACCTCGGGCATGGACGCCGGGAAGCGCGGTCCGCGCCGGGCGCCCTCGGCGGGCTCCGGCAGCGGGTCGGTGGGCAGGCCGAGCCGGTCGAGCAGGCGCCGCTCGGCCTCCTCCGCGCCCATGTTGGTGAGGTCGGCGGGGGCGAGGGCGGCGGTGGCCGCGGGCACGGAGGCGGTGGTGACGGAGACGGCGGCGAAGCGTCCCGGGTCGGGTGCGACGACCTCGCGCAGCGCGGCGTTCCACTCCTCGTGGCTGCGGGGGCCGAGCTGGAAGTACCACTCGCTGACGATGACGAGGATGCGGCCCTCGGCGAGCTTGAGGGCCTGCAACAGGTCCACCAGCGAGTTCTCGGGCGGGGCGTCCCAGCGCAGGTACACGACGCGCCGGCCGCGCCGCTCCAGCCGGTCCCCGATCCACGCCGCCCAGGCCCGGTTGAAGCCGGCGAAGCTGATCGTGACCGTAGGTTTCGCGGCTCCCTCTTCGGTTGCCCCGACGGGCCTGCGAACTCCAGACATCCAGCGGCCTCCCCGCACGTTATGTTAGAACCTCGGCGCCGCACCGCGATAGACACCGACGGGTTCCGCCCGGCACGCGCTCCGGTTCGCATCCCTTCCCGCAGACGCAACGATCTTCACCCGAACTGGCAGCGGAATTCACTCAGTTGGCCGGATGCGGTGCGTCGCGTGCAGGGCGCGCGCGGCGGCCACGTAGGCCTGCGCGCGGGCGGTGTGGCCCCGGGGCGCGGGGTGGTCGCCGAGCCGCTCGTGGACGGCGACCATCTCGTCGACGAGCCTGCGGCCGGGCACCGTGAGGTCCGGGCAGCCGACGAGCGCCGGGAGGGCCGCACCCACCTGCTCACGGCAGCGGGCGTGGACGGCCCAGGCGGACTCCCGGTCGGCCGGGTGGGCGACAGTGAGGGCCCGGCGCTGGAAGAAGTCGGCCAGGGCCAGATGGGAGTAGGCGCCCTGGAGGAGTCCGTCGAAGGGCCGGGGATCGGGCCGCCAGGGAGCGAAGTAGAGCTGCTCGCCGCCGGCCCGGTGCAGCGTCACGTGTTCGCTCAGCGCGACCATTTTGGTGTGCTGCAGCTCGTGGACGAGGGTCGCGGCGAAGACGGCCGGGGTCTGCGGGGTGCTGCTCAGGACCGCGCCGAAGGCCTCCCGGCGGGTGCCGCTGCACGTGCCGCCCGTGCAGTCGTCGGCCGCCATGCCCGGCGGTGAGGTCAGCGGGACGAGGCAGCGCAGCAGCGTGACCGCCTCCAGCAGGCGCTGCTCGCCGCCCAGCCGCAGTTCCACGGCGGTGCCCGACCAGGACTGCAGCCAGCGCTTGCGCTCGGCGTCGTCGAGGCTCGCCGGGCCGCTGGGACCGCGATAGTGGGGGCTGCCCCGGCCGGCCCGGTAGGGGTCGAGGTCGTCCAGCGGGGTCGGGGCGGCGCCGGTCACCAGGCCGGGCAGCGCGTGGGCCGACGTCCAGACGGCGGCGCCGGACCAGGCTCCGACGCCGCGCTCCAGCCGTACGACGACGTCGGCGGCGCCGGTCCGGCGGAACACCAGCCGTCCGTCGCGGTGCTCGACGTCGACCGGTACGTCACCGGGGCCGGTGCGCAGCGCGCCGACGGAGGGCAGCACGAGCAGTCCGTCGCGGGCCGTCAGCCGCACCCGGAAGTCCAGCCCGGCGCGCGCGGCGGCAGCGGCGGCCAGGGCGCTGAAGTACTCGAGGTCGCGCCGCACGTCGCGAGCCCGCAGCTGCGCCCCGGTCCGCCCCGGGTCGGACGCGAGCAACCGCAGCACGTGCTGCGCCCAGGCCCCCACCAACGGCTGGAACAACCGCGCCCGAGCGGCCGACGGCGCCCGCCCGCCGGCGCCGTCCCGCGCCCCCGGGGCGGGCGTGAGCGCGGACCCCCCGACGGGGACCGGCCCCGCGCCGGGAGCCGCGAGCTCTTCCTCGCACGGGGGCGTGGGTCCCCCCGTGGAGGCGGTTGCGCGTGCGGGCTCGCACTCCCTGACCGCGGTGTACTCCGGTGACGGGGACTTCAC
>NZ_JBLEBI010000246.1:0-7962 GCF_047340315.1 Streptomyces sp. AF1A | reverse complement strand
CCGCGCGCTCCGGGGAGGCCGTGCTGGTGGTGCCGGAGGGGGAGCGTCTGGTGATGCTCGCCGCCGACGGGGGCGCAGCCGTGGCGGCCTGCGTGGCGTACACGGCGGACGCGGAGGCGTCCCGGGCGGTGCCCGAACGCGCGAGCGCGGACGAGGACGACCTGGTCGTCGGCCTGTCCGCGCCGGCCGGCCCGATCGCCGCGGCGGCGGCCTACAAGCAGGCCGAACAGGCGCTGTCGGTGGCGCGGCGGCGAGGCCGGGTGCTGGTCGAGCACGAGCAGCTGGCCGCCGGATCCGTGCTGCCGCTGCTGGCCGACGACGCGGTGAAGGCGTTCGCCGACGGGCTGCTGCGCGCGCTGCACGAGCACGACGCCACCGGCCGGGGCGACCTAGTGGCCTCGCTCAGGGCCTGGCTCTCCCGGCACGGGCAGTGGGACGCGGCGGCCGCGGACCTCGGAGTGCACCGGCACACGCTCCGGTACCGGATGCGCCGGGTCGAGGAGATCCTGGGCCGGTCCCTCGACGACCCCGACGTCCGCATGGAGCTGTGGCTCGCCCTGAAGGCGACCTCCGGCGAGTAGTCCAAACAGTAGTGCCCGCCGCGCCCACTGCTCCTACTCGGACAAGCGACCGCCGGCCACCCCCGCCCTACCGTGGACCACGCAAGCCAAGGACACCACACCCCAAACGCGGAAGGGCCGGGACTCACATGACTTCCACCCACGCCTTCTGGCTCGCCGGCCGCCAGGTCACCGGCGAGGACACCTTCGACGTCACCTCCCCGTGGGACGGCCGGCTCGTCGGCAGGGTCAGCGTGCCGACCGACGCCCAGGTCGAGGAGGCCGTGGCCGCCGCGTACGCCGTGCGGGACGAGTTCGCCGCCACCCCGGCGCACGTGCGCGCCGCCGCCCTGGACCACGTCAGCAAGCGGCTGGCGGAGCGCGCCGAGGAGCTCGCCCAGCTGATCTCCGCCGAGAACGGCAAGCCCCTCAAGTGGGCCCGGGGCGAGGTCGGCCGTGCCGTCTCCGTGTTCCGGTTCGCCGCCGAGGAGGCCCGCCGGTTCAACGGCGGCGAGGCCCAGCGGCTCGACACCGACGCCGGCGGCCAGGGCCGCCTCGCGCTCACCCGCCGCTTCCCGAAGGGCGTCGTGCTCGGCATCGCGCCGTTCAACTTCCCGCTGAACCTGTGCGCCCACAAGGTCGCCCCGGCCATCGCGGCGGGCGCCCCGATCATTCTCAAGCCGGCCCCGGCCACCCCGCTGTCCGGCCTGATCATCGGCGACCTGCTCGCCGAGACCGACCTGCCGGCCGGGTCGTGGAGCATCCTCCCGGTCCCGAACGACAAGATGCCCGCCCTGGTCCAGGACGAGCGCCTGCCGGTCATCTCCTTCACCGGTTCCGACAAGGTCGGCTACGCGATCATGGACTCGGTGCCGCGCAAGCACTGCACCCTGGAGCTGGGCGGCAACGGCGCGGCCGTCGTCCTCGCCGACTACGCGAGCGACGAGGACCTGGACTGGGCCGCGAGCCGCATCGCGACCTTCTCCAACTACCAGGGCGGCCAGTCCTGCATCTCGGTGCAGCGCGTCATCGCCGACGCCTCGGTGTACGACCGTCTGCTGCCGCGCATCGTGGCCGCCGTCGAGGCCCAGGTCACCGGCGACCCGAGCGACCCCAGGACCGACGTCGGGCCGCTGGTCAGCGAGGACGCCGCCAAGCGCGTCGAGTCCTGGGTGAAGGAGGCCGTCGAGGCCGGCGCCACGCTGCTCACCGGCGGCGACCGCGACGGCGCCTCCTACGCGCCGACCGTCCTCACCGACGTACCGGCCGACGTCACCCTCTCCTGCGAGGAGGTCTTCGGACCCGTCCTCACCGTGCAGAAGGTGGACGGCGAAGCCGAGGCGTTCGCCTCGGTCAACGCGTCCAAGTACGGCCTCCAGGCGGGCGTGTTCACCCGCGACCTGCAGGCCGCCTTCCGCGCCCACCGCGCCCTCGAGGTCGGCGGTGTCGTGATCGGCGACGTCCCGTCCTACCGCGCCGACCAGATGCCGTACGGCGGCGCCAAGCAGTCCGGCGTGGGCCGCGAGGGCGTCCGGTTCGCGATGGAGGACTACACCTACGAGCGCGTGCTGGTTCTCACCGGTCTCGCGCTCTGACCTGCCACGGACAGGTCAGCCGGAACGGCCGCAGCCCACTGTGCGGGGGCTGCGGCCGGCTCCGTCCCCGGGCGGCCGGGCGCGGACGGCCGGCACCGCTCACCGCGTCGCCGCCGATCTTCCGGTTGTCGCCGTTCCGGCACCCGTCCGGCCCACTCATGTGCGCGAGGGGTGGTGGGGGCGGCCCGTTTCGGGTACCAACGATCCAGTAGCACTGGTCGGTAACGAACGGTTCGCAATCATCCCTGAACGCGGCGAGGTGAGCCTCATGTCCGCCCCCAGCACCCCACGCACCACCGTCACCGAGCGCGAGGCCCGACAGGTGGCGGAGGCCGCCCGGGAACAGGACTGGCGCAAGCCCAGCTTCGCGAAGGAGCTGTTCCTCGGGCGCTTCCGGCTCGACCTCATCCACCCGCACCCGCTCCCGGAGGAGGAGTCCGTCCAGCGCGGCGAGGAGTTCCTCGACAAGCTGCGCGCCTTCTGCGAGACCACGATCGACGCGGCCCGCATCGAGCGGGAGGCGCGCATCCCCGACGAGGTCGTCGCCGGCCTGAAGGAGCTCGGCGCGCTCGGCATGAAGATCGACCCCAAGTACGGCGGCCTCGGCCTCACCCAGCTGTACTACAACAAGGCGCTCGCCCTGGTCGGCTCCGTGAGCCCCGCCGTGGGCGCCCTGCTCTCCGCGCACCAGTCGATCGGCGTACCGCAGCCGCTGAAGCTGTTCGGCACCCAGGAGCAGAAGGACGCCTTCCTGCCCCGCTGCGCGCGCACCGACATCTCCGCCTTCCTGCTCACCGAACCGGACGTCGGCTCCGACCCGGCCCGGCTCGCCACCACGGCCGTGCCCGACGGGGACGACTACGTCCTCGACGGGGTGAAGCTGTGGACCACCAACGGGGTGGTCGCCGACCTGCTCGTCGTCATGGCGCGCGTGCCGAAGTCCGAGGGGCACAAGGGCGGCATCACCGCGTTCGTCGTGGAGGCGACCTCGGAGGGCATCACCGTCGAGAACCGCAACGCCTTCATGGGCCTGCGCGGCATCGAGAACGGCGTCACCCGCTTCCACCGGGTCCGGGTGCCCGCCGCCAACCGGATCGGCCCCGAGGGCGCGGGCCTGAAGATCGCGCTCACCACCCTCAACACCGGCCGGCTGTCGCTGCCGGCGATGTGCGCCGGCGCGGGCAAGTGGTGCCTGAAGATCGCCCGCGAATGGTCGGCGGAGCGGGAGCAGTGGGGCAAGCCCGTCGCGCTGCACGAGGCCGTCGGCTCCAAGATCAGCTTCATCGCGGCCACGACGTTCGCCCTGGAAGCGGTGCTCGACCTGTCCTCCCAGATGGCCGACGAGGACCGCAACGACATCCGCATCGAGGCGGCGCTCGCCAAGCTCTACGGCTCCGAGATGGCCTGGAAGATGGCCGACGAACTGGTCCAGATCCGCGGCGGCCGCGGCTACGAGACGGCCGAGTCCCTGACGGCGCGCGGCGAGCGAGGCGTCCCGGCCGAGCAGCTCCTGCGCGACCTGCGCATCAACCGCATCTTCGAGGGCTCCACGGAGATCATGCACCTGCTCATCGCCCGCGAGGCGGTGGACGCCCACCTGTCGGTCGCCGGTGACCTCATCGACCCCGACAAGTCCCTGTCCGACAAGGCGAAGGCGGGCGCCAATGCGAGCGTCTTCTACGCCAGGTGGCTGCCGAGGCTGGTCGCCGGCCCCGGCCAACTGCCGACTTCGTACGGCGAGTTCAAGCACGGGATCGACCTCTCCGGCCATCTGCGCTACGTCGAGCGCGCCGCCCGCAAGCTGGCCCGCTCCACCTTCTACGCCATGTCCCGCTGGCAGGGCCGGATGGAGACCAAGCAGGGCTTCCTCGGCCGGATCGTGGACATCGGCGCGGAGCTGTTCGCGATGAGCGCGGCCTGCGTCCGGGCCGAGCGGCTGCGCACCCGGGGCGAGCACGGCCGCGAGGCCTACCAGCTCGCCGACGCCTTCTGCCGCCAGGCCCGCATCCGCGTCGAGGAACTCTTCGGCCGGCTGTGGACCAACACCGACGACCTCGACCGCAGCGTGGTCAAGGGCGTCCTGGGCGGGGCCTACACCTGGCTGGAGGACGGGATCGTCGACCCGTCCGGGGACGGCCCGTGGATCGCCGACGCGACCCCTGGACCGGCCACGAGGGAGAACGCCCGCCGCCCCTTCGGCGCGTAGCGGCTCCCGCTCAGGGACAGGGCGCCTGGGTCAGTTACCCCAGGTGCCCTGGTTCCCGGCGCAGGTCCAGCCCCTGCCCTTCAGAGTGAACTTCACCTTGTACGAGCGGGTGTTGAGCAGGTGCGTGTGCACCCGGAAGCCGAGACCGGCCTTCTTCTTGAGGGTCCCCGTGTACACGGACACCGTCTTCGACGTCCGGTGGGTGACCCTGCCGCCCGTGGGCTTCGCCGTGCCGAAGCGGATGTTCCTGACGTCGGTGACGGTGAACGTGACCTTCGTGAAGCTCTTGGTCGCGCTCCTGTTCCTGATGCCGAAGTACAGGCCGCCGTTGGTCACCCAGCCGTGCGAGTCGACGTAGAAGCGGCTCGGGTAGACCAGGTCGATCGGGCAGCCGGTGCTCCTCGGCGTCCCGGTCGCGGCGGACGCGGCCGTGGCCAGGCCGAGTTGAGCGGCGGTGAGCAGGCCCGCCGTGGTCAGGACGGCGGCGGTGGTACGCATGCGGTTCAAGGTGACTCCTCCCCCTTGCGCGGCCCTGTCGGGCTGATCGCAACGGGAAGCATGCCAGCCGCCGGCGTCCGGCACGGCGATTTCCACTTCACTCCCCCCTATCCGGTGATTTCGGGCTCCTCACACCTGCCTCACAAGGGGAAAACCACCCCATCCGGCGATGAAAGACACCAACGCACCCGCGCGAGGGACGCACTGTCCTGGCCGCCGGCAGTTGCGGCAACAATGGAGGGATGACCGACAGCCTCGCCCATCCGGCACCCCTCGCCGACCCACACCTCGTCTACGACCCCCTCGCGGGCGACGCACCCAAGGACGTGGTGGTCCTCGGCTCCACCGGATCCATCGGCACCCAGGCCATCGACCTCGTCCTGCGCCACCCGGGCCGGTTCCGGGTCACCGCCCTGTCCGCGAACGGCGGCCGGGTCGCGCTCCTCGCCGAGCAGGCGCACCGGCTGCGGGTGCGCACCGTCGCGGTCGCCCGCGAGGACGCCGTGCCCGCGCTGCGCGAGGCCCTCGCCGCCGAGTACGGCCCCGGCGAGCCGCTGCCCGAGATCCTCGCCGGACCGGACGCGGCCACCCAGCTCGCCGCCTCCGCCTGCCACACCGTGCTGAACGGCATCACCGGCTCCATCGGCCTCGCGCCCACGCTCGCCGCCCTGGAGGCGGGCCGCACCCTCGCGCTCGCCAACAAGGAGTCGCTCATCGTCGGCGGCCCGCTGGTCAAGGCGCTCGCCAAGCCCGGGCAGATCATCCCGGTCGACTCCGAGCACGCCGCCCTCTTCCAGGCGCTGGCCTGCGGCACCCGCGCCGATGTGCGCAAGCTGGTCGTCACCGCCTCCGGCGGCCCCTTCCGCGGCCGTACCAAGGACGAGCTGGCGAACGTCACCGTCGAGGACGCCCTCGCCCACCCCACCTGGGCGATGGGCCCGGTGATCACGATCAACTCCGCGACCCTCGTCAACAAGGGCCTGGAGGTCATCGAGGCGCACCTGCTCTACGACATTCCCTTCGACCGCATTGAGGTGGTCGTGCATCCGCAGTCGTATGTTCACTCGATGGTCGAGTTCACCGACGGATCCACGATCGCCCAGGCGACGCCCCCGGACATGCGCGGGCCCATCGCCATCGGTCTGGGCTGGCCCGAACGGGTTGCGGACGCGGCGCCCGCGTTCGACTGGAGCAAGGCCTCCACCTGGGAGTTCTTCCCGCTGGACAACGAGGCCTTCCCCTCGGTGAACCTCGCCCGGCACGTGGGGCGGCTCGCGGGCACGGCGCCGGCGGTGTTCAATGCGGCCAACGAGGAGTGCGTCGAGGCCTTCCGCAGCGGCGCTCTGCCCTTCAACGGCATCATGGAGACCGTCACCCGGGTGGTCGAGGAGCACGGCACCCCGGCCCAGGGAACTTCACTGACCGTGTCGGACGTCCTCGAAGCGGAGACCTGGGCCCGCGCCCGGGCCCGGGAACTCACCGGCACGACGGCGACCGCGGAGGCGCGTGCATGACGTCCTTGATGTTCATCCTCGGCATACTGGTCTTCGCGTTCGGCCTGCTCGTGTCGATCGCGTGGCACGAGCTGGGGCACCTGTCCACGGCCAAGCTCTTCGGCATCCGGGTCCCGCAGTACATGGTCGGCTTCGGCCCGACCGTGTGGTCGCGGAAGAAGGGCGACACCGAGTACGGCATCAAGGCGATCCCGCTCGGCGGCTACATCCGCATGATCGGCATGTTCCCGCCCGACGACGCCGGCCGGATCACCGCCCGCTCCACCTCCCCGTGGCGCGGGATGATCGAGGACGCCCGCTCGGCCGCCTTCGAGGAGCTCAAGCCCGGCGACGAGACGCGCATGTTCTACACGCGCAAGCCGTGGAAGCGCGTCATCGTCATGTTCGCGGGCCCGTTCATGAACCTGATCCTCGCGATCGGCCTGTTCTTCACGGTGCTCATGGGCTTCGGCACCCAGCAGCAGACCACCACGGTCGCCTCCGTCTCGCCCTGCGTCATCGCGCAGAGCGAGCACCGCGACAGCTGCAAGAAGTCCGACCCCGAGTCCCCGGCCGCGCAGGCGGGCATGAAGGCGGGGGACCGGATCGTCTCCTTCGACGGCGTGCCCACCAAGGACTGGAACACCCTCTCGGACCACATCCGCGACAGCGCCGGCAAGAACGTCGCGATCGTCGTCGACCGCAAGGGCCAGGACGTGACCCTGCACGCGACGATCATCAAGAACCGTGTGGCCAAGAAGGACTCCAGCGGCACCTACGTCCAGGGCAAGTACGTCGACGCCGGCTTCCTCGGCTTCAGCTCCGCCACCGGGGTGGTCAAGCTGGACTTCGGCGACTCCGTGACCTGGATGACCGACCGGGTCGGCGACGCCGTGGACTCCCTCGCCGCGCTGCCCGGCAAGATCCCCGCGCTGTGGAACGCGGCCTTCGGCAACGGCCCGCGCGAGCCGGACTCCCCGGTGGGCATCGTCGGCGCGGCCCGCATCACCGGCGACATCGCCACGCTGCACATCCCCGCCTCCCAGCAGGTGGCGATGTTCGTGATGCTCCTCGCCGGCTTCAACCTCTCCCTGTTCCTGTTCAACATGCTCCCGCTGCTCCCGCTGGACGGCGGGCACATCGCGGGCGCCCTGTGGGAGTCGCTGCGCCGGAACGTCGCACGGGTGCTGCGCCGCCCGGACCCGGGTCCGTTCGACGTGGCGAAGCTGATGCCGGTGGCGTACGTGGTGGCCGGGATCTTCGTCTGCTTCACCGTCCTGGTCCTGGTCGCGGACGTCGTCAACCCGGTGAAGATCTCCTAGCCGCCCGCCGTTCGACTGCGGCCCGGGACCGCGGGTTGCGGGCCGCAGTCGAACGAGTGGGTTTACCGGGTGCCATGTGCTGGGGCGCGCGCCGGTGCCGTAATCTCGAAGCCCGGAGCCCGCCGTTGCACGGGGCCGGACCTTGATCCACGACTTGGGGTTGCACAGCAGATGACTGCGATTTCTCTCGGCATGCCGTCCGTTCCGACCAAGCTCGCCGAGCGCCGGAAGAGCCGGCAGATCCAGGTCGGAAGCGTGGCGGTCGGCGGAGACGCGCCCGTCTCGGTC
>NZ_JBLEBI010000245.1:0-8080 GCF_047340315.1 Streptomyces sp. AF1A | reverse complement strand
GCGACGGGCGGGCCCCGCTGTCCCGTGCCTCGCTGGACGCCCCGCGCGGACACGACGACCAGCAGGACCCGACGCAGACCTCCCGCATGCCGCGCATGGACGACCGGCAGGGCCCGGGCTCGACCGCGGAGATGCCCCGGATCGACGCCCACGGTCCGTCCGACACGGGCGAGTTCCCGCGCCCGGAGCTGAACGGGGCGGGCGGCGCCCAGCAGACCGGTCAGTGGCGGCCCGACGCCGGGCAGCAGACCGGCCAGTTCGCCCAGCCGCAGAGCCCGCAGCACACCGGGCAGTTCACCCAGCCCCAAAGCCCCCAGCACACCGGGCAGTTCACCCAGCCCCAAAGCCCCCAGCACACCGGGCAGTTCGCGCAGCCCCAGAACCCCCAGCACACGGGCCAGTTCGCCCAGCCCCAGAACCCGCAGCAGACCGGGCAGTTCAGCCGCCCGGACGCCCCGCAGCTGCCGGGCGGGTTCGAGCAGCAGGGCGGCGGGTCGTTCGTCCGCTCCGACGTCTTCGGTACGCCGGCACCCGCCCGGCAGGACGACAACACCCACAACACGGGCCAGTTCGCGGCTCCGCAGGCGTACGACGGCGGCTCCACGGGCCAGCACGCGCTGCCGGGCCGCCCGCAACCGGCCGGCAACGACTACGGCGCCCCGCGCCCGCCGGCCTCGCGGCCGCAGCGTCCGGTCCGCCGCGAGCCGGAGGCGCTGCCGCCGGCCACCGGTCCGGGCGACGGCCGCACCCCGCTGTACGACACGCTGGAGACCAACTGGTTCCGCGGTGGCCGGCAGCAGGAGAGCAGGCCCGCGCCGCAGCAGCCGCAGGCTCCGCAGCGTGCGGCCTCCTCCACCACCGGCTCGTGGCGTACCTCGCCGAACGACGAGATCGTCCGGCAGGCCGAGCGCGTGCGGCAGCCCGCCGCAGGCGGTGTCACCACCTCCGGCCTGCCGCGCCGCGTGCCCCGGGCGAACCTCGTCCCGGGCACGGCTCAGCAACAACAGCACCAGAGTGGTCCGCAGGTCTCGCGTGCGCCCGACGACGTGCGCGGACGGCTGACCAATCTCCGTCGGGGCATCGCCCAGGGCCGTCAGGCCGGCAACGGCCAGACCGGCAGCTTCCCGAGCCCCACTCACCAGCAGGAGCGTTAGTTGAGTCCGATGAGCCAGGCGGCACAGAACCTGAACTGGTTGATCACCAACTTCGTGGACAACACCCCCGGGGTGTCGCACACGGTGGTGGTCTCCGCCGACGGCCTTCTGCTGGCGATGTCCGAAGGTTTCCCGCGGGACCGCGCCGACCAGCTCGCGGCCGTCGCGTCCGGTCTGACCTCGCTGACCGCCGGGGCATCCCGGATCTTCGAGGGCGGAGACGTGGCGCAGACGGTCGTCGAGATGGAGCGCGGGTTCCTCTTTCTGATGTCCGTCTCGGACGGGTCGTCCCTCGCGGTCCTGGCCCATCCGGAGTGCGACATCGGTCTCGTCGGCTACGAGATGGCACTGCTCGTCGACCGCGCCGGTGCGGTACTCACCCCGGACCTGCGCGCCGAACTACAAGGCAGTCTGCTCCACTGACCGGCCCCGGCACCACCCACCTCACCAAACCACCGTCCGGCCGCCACAATCCCCCCACCGGCCCCGTCAGACGGCTTGACTGACCGACTTGCTGTCCCGCCCGGAGGATTCATGACCCCGCCCACCGCCCATCATGATCCGTACGCGGAGCCGTACGGGGACGAGGGCGACCAGCCGCTGGTGCGGCCGTACGCGATGACCGGTGGCCGGACGCGGCCCCGGTACCAGCTCGCGATAGAGGCGCTGATCAGTACCACGGCCGACCCGGCAGCGCTCATGGGACTGCTCCCGGAGCACCAGCGCATCTGCCATCTGTGCCGCGAGGTCAAGTCGGTCGCGGAGGTCTCCGCGCTGCTGACCATGCCGCTCGGAGTGGCACGGATCCTGGTCGCCGACCTCGCCGAGGCCGGCCTGGTCGCCATCCATCAGCCGGGTGGCGACGAGAACAACGGCGGCGCACCGGACGTGACGCTGCTCGAAAGGGTGCTCAGTGGACTTCGCAAGCTCTGACGCGGGCCGGGCCACCACCTCCGCGAAGATCGTGGTGGCGGGCGGCTTCGGCGTGGGCAAGACCACGTTCGTGGGCGCCGTCTCGGAGATCAACCCGCTGCGCACAGAGGCCGTCATGACGTCCGCGTCGGCCGGCATCGACGACCTCACCCACACCGGGGACAAGACCACCACCACGGTGGCCATGGACTTCGGCCGTATCACCCTGGACCAGGACCTGATCCTGTACCTGTTCGGCACGCCGGGCCAGGACCGCTTCTGGTTCATGTGGGACGACCTGGTACGCGGCGCCATCGGCGCGGTGGTCCTCGTGGACACAAGGCGCCTCGCCGACTGCTTCCCCGCCGTCGACTACTTCGAGAACTCCGGACTGCCCTTCGTCGTCGCCCTCAACGGCTTCGACGGCCAGCAGCCCTACGCTCCCGAAGAGGTGCGCGAAGCCCTCCAGATCGGGCCCGACACCCCGATCATCACCACCGACGCCCGCCACCGTGCGGACGCGAAGAGTGCGCTGATCACGTTGGTGGAGCACGCCCTGATGGCGCGGCTGAAGTAGCACTCAAGTACGTCGCCTCATAGGGCAGTTGTCGTAAACGCGGCGGAGCCGGCTGTGGCATTTGACACGGTCGGCTCCGGTGTTCATAACAGTTCGGCAGAGGAATGGCCCGGTGTCGCCACGCGACGCGGTCGCGTGGTGCCGCTGCGCTCACAAAGGCTCCGTCTTTTGACGGGGCTCGCTCTTTATGACCGTTTTATCTGGGACTTACAACGGTCCCGTCACAAGGTTTCCACTGTTTGGAAGTGCGCTGGTCCACGTGCTGGAATGCCTGAACTGCCCCGTGGTCGAAGACGTACTCCTTAGTGGTCTGTGGCGAACCGGGCTCTGAGAGACTGCGGCACGACGAAGGTGCCGACCGCCGAGAGGTTGTTGGTCGAGTGAGGCGAAGCAAGAACGGTCCCGAGCCGTCGGCACGGGGCAACTTCACCCCGCCGCCGCGCGCTGCGGCGCCCACCCCCGTGCCCGGCACGGAGCCGGCGGCCGCCCCCGTGTCGAGCGGCGGCCGCCTCTCCCCGCGCAACTGGCGGGTGCCGACGCGGCTGAACGCGATCCTGCTCATACCCGTGCTGGTCGGCCTCATCATGGGCGGCTTCCAGGTGAAGAGCTCGATCGACACCTGGCAGCAGGCCCAGGACGCCGAGCACGTGGCGCTGCTGGTGCGCGCGGCCGAACAGTACGGCCAGGCCATCCTCGACGAGCGCGACCTGAGCGCCCCCGACCTCCTGGCGGGCAAGGGCGAGACCGCGCAGGTCAAGGCTCTGCGGGCCAAGACCGACGCGGCCAGGGGGAAGTTCGACCAGGCCGCCCGGGACATGCCGCACACGGCCTCCCTGGAGCGCCGTCTGAAGCTGTTCCGCGCGGGCGAGCGCAAGCTCCCGGCCCTGCGCAAGGCGGCGTACAGCGAGGCGATGGACCCGGTCAGGACCGAGGAGGGCTACGTCGCCGTCCAGCACGGCCTGATGGAGTTCGCCAACGAGCTCAGCCTCGGCACCGGCAACGTCACCAGCTACGGCCGCACCGTCTACGCCGTCTCCCTCGCCAAGGCCGCCGCCTCCCTCGAGCGCTCCATCGGCACGCACCTCCTGCTGCGCCCGAGCGCCAAGCGGAGCGTGGCCGAGCAGCAGCGTGTCTCCCTGGTCTCCTACCGCTACCTCGAGGGCATCGCGGTCAACGAGTTCGTCTCCGCCGGCACGCAGGCCGACGTGGACCGCCTCGACGCGATCATGGCCCAGCAGCGCAAGGCCGTCGGCGACACGGGCGCCGCGGTGAACGCCGGCGACAGCTCCTCCACCCAGGGCGGCGCCTACTCCGCCATGCCCGCCGCCGACCGCATGGTCCAGGGCATCGCCTCCGGCGCCTTCACCCCGCAGCAGCTCGCCGCGAAGGGCGTGACCGTCAAGACCTGGATGGGCGCCTCCACGGCCAAGTTCCAGGGCTACTACGCGGTCGAGACCGAGCTCGTGAACAAGGCGGTGAACGACGCCCAGACCATCGCCGACAACGCCCGGCAGAAGGCGTTCGTCACCGGTGGCATCGTGGTCGTGGCCCTGCTCGCCGCCTTCATCCTGGCCGGTCTCGTCGCCCGCCAGATGAGCCGCTCGATGCGCCAGCTCCGCAACGCCGCGTTCGGCATCGCCGAGCAGCGCCTGCCTATGCTGGTCGACCAGCTCTCCCGCACCGACCCCGGCCGGGTCGACACCCGGGTGGCCCCGATCCCCATCACCACGAAGGACGAGATCGGCGAGGTCGCCCGCGCCTTCGACCAGGTCCACCGCGAGGCGGTCCGGCTCGCCGCCGAGCAGGCCCTGCTCCGGGGCAACATCAACGCGATCTTCACCAACCTCTCGCGCCGCAACCAGTCGCTGATCGAGGGCCAGCTGACCCTGATCACCGACCTGGAGAACAACGAGGCGGACCCGGACCAGCTGGAGAACCTCTTCAAGCTGGACCACCTGGCCACCCGTATGCGCCGCAACGGCGAGAACCTGCTGGTCCTCGCCGGCGAGGAGCCGGGCCGCCGCTGGGACCAGCCGGTCCCGCTGATCGACGTCCTGCGCGCCGCCTCCTCCGAGGTGGAGCAGTACGAGCGCATCGAGCTGTCCGGCGTCCCGGAGGCCGAGATCCACGGCCGCGCGGTCACCGACCTCGTGCACCTGCTGGCCGAGTTGCTGGAGAACGCCACCACGTTCTCCTCGCCGCAGACCAAGGTCCGCGTCACCGCGACCCGTCTGCCCGACGGCCGCATCATGATCGAGATCCACGACAAGGGCATCGGCCTGACCGCCGAGGACTTCGCGGACATCAATCACAAGCTGGCCAACCCGCCGACCGTGGACGCCGCGATCTCCCAGCGCATGGGCCTGTTCGTGGTCGGCCGGCTGTCCGACCGGCACGGCATCCGCGTCCAGCTGCGCCCCTCGGGCGAGCAGGCCGGCACGACCTCCCTGGTCATGCTGCCGGACGCGATCACGCACGGCGGTGGCGGCGAAACGCCGCTGGACCGCGAGGAGTTCACTGTCTCGCAGATCATCCCGGAGCAGCAGTTCCAGGGTGAGAGCTTCGAGCAGCCGCAGCCCCTGCGCACCGCCGCCGAACTCGGCTTCGACGACAGCCGGTACGTGGACGTGCCGGACGACATCCGTGAGCTGGACCCCGTCGGCCGCTCCCTGATGCGCGAGGAGCGCCGCGCCGCCCTGGAGGCCCAGAACCAGGACCAGCAGGCCGCCGAGCCGCAGCACGAGAGCGCGGGGAGCGCCGCGTACGGGGACCCGCGGTTCGACGGGCAGTCCGGCTACCAGGAGCAGCCGCAGCAGACGTACGCGGAGAACGGGTACGAGGAGCAGCAGGCCGCGTTCCAGGAGTCGTTCCAGGAGCCGTACCAGGAGTCGTACCAGGAGCCCTACGCGGAGTCGTCCTCGGCGTCGTACGAGAAGCCGTACGACGAGCAGTACTACGCGCCGGGCGGCGAGCTGCCGCAGCACGAGGGCTTCTCCGCCAACGGCGGTTACCCGGAGCCCGCGTATGCGGAGCCCGCCCCGAGCCCGTCGTACGAGGGTGAGTGGCAGCCGCAGGACGACTACCAGAACCAGAACGGCTACCCGGCTCATTACGCTCCGGAAACGGAATCCTCGCAGGCCGCTGACGCAGGTGAGCGGAACCGCGTAGGCTTCGACCGTCCGGGAACGGCCTCTCCCGCCGCACACGAGCTGACCGACGCCGGGCTGCCCCGTCGCGGCTCTGTCGCGAACGGTTCCGCCGGGAACGGTTCCGACGGCGCGAACGGCGCGGGGCGTGTGCCGCAGGAAGCGCGCGTGCAGCAGGAAGCGCCGGCTCCCGCACCGGGGAGCGCGCTCCAGAGCGACGGCGACAGCGGCTGGCGTTCGGCCAACGACGAGCGCTGGCAGCAGGCCGCCCAGCTCCGCAAGCCGAAGGCAGGCGGGGTCACCGCCTCGGGCCTGCCGCGGCGGGTGCCCAAGGCCAATCTGGTCCAGGGTTCCGCCGAGACCACCCCCCAGGGAGGCCCCCAGGTCTCCCGCGCCCCGGAGGACGTCCGGGGCAGGCTGAGCAACCTGCGTCGGGGCGTCCAGCGCGGACGCAGCGCAGGCAGTGAAACGAACGGCCAGGGCTTCGGTCCTGACAGCACCTACAACCAGGAGCGTTAGTGTGAGCCCGATGAGCCAGGCGGCACAGAACCTGAACTGGTTGATCACCAACTTCGTGGACAACACCCCGGGGGTGTCCCACACGGTGGTGGTCTCCGCCGACGGACTCCTTCTGGCGATGTCCGAAGGCTTCCCCCGCGACCGCGCCGACCAGCTCGCGGCCGTCGCCTCCGGTCTGACCTCGCTGACCGCCGGTGCCTCGCGCATCTTCGAGGGCGGCAGCGTGAACCAGACGGTTGTGGAGATGGAGCGGGGATTCCTCTTCATCATGTCCATCTCCGACGGGTCGTCCCTCGCGGTTCTGGCCCATCCGGAAGCGGACATCGGGCTCATCGGGTACGAGATGGCCCTTCTGGTGGACCGCGCGGGCACGGTCCTGACCCCGGATCTCCGTGCGGAGCTCCAGGGCAGCCTTCTCAACTAGCAATCGGACGGTGCGCATCCGTGTCCCGGGGCCTTAAGGTTTCGGGACGCGGCTCCACACGGATGGGTGCCCGGCACAGTCGGAGGAGGAGAAAGTGGCAACACCCCCAGGCGGTTCGTCCTCGGGCAACTGGTCGTACGGTCCTGCCCAGGGCCGGCACGACGGCTCGGCGAACCCGTACGGATACCCCTCCACCCCCGGCCACCGGCAGCCCTACGCCCCACAGGGGCCCGGCCCGTCGCCCTACGACCAGCCGCCGGCCCCGCGCATCCAGCCGGTGCAGCCGCAGCGCCGCCCCGAGCCGGCGCCGGCGACCGCATCGAACAACCCCCTGGTGCGTCCGTACGCCATGACCGGCGGCCGGACTCGCCCGCGCTACCAGCTCGCCATCGAGGCACTGGTGCACACCACTGCCGCTCCGTATCAGATGCAGGGTCAGCTGCCCGAGCATCAGCGGATCTGCAACCTGTGCCGGGAGATCAAGTCGGTGGCCGAGATCTCGGCCCTGCTGACGATCCCCCTCGGCGTGGCCAGGATTCTCGTCGCCGACTTGGCGGAGGCGGGCCTGGTCGCCATCCATCAGCCCGGCGGCGACGAGAACGCCGGTGGCCAGCCAGACGTGACACTGCTCGAAAGGGTGCTCAGTGGACTTCGCAAGCTCTAGCGGCGGTCCTTCCCGCTCCACCACCTCCGCGAAGATCGTGGTGGCGGGCGGCTTCGGCGTGGGCAAGACCACGTTCGTCGGCGCCGTCTCGGAGATCAACCCGCTGCGCACAGAGGCCGTCATGACGTCCGCGTCGGCCGGCATCGACGACCTCACCCACACCGGGGACAAGACCACCACCACGGTGGCCATGGACTTCGGCCGTATCACCCTGGACCAGGACCTGATCCTGTACCTGTTCGGCACGCCGGGCCAGGACCGCTTCTGGTTCATGTGGGACGACCTGGTCCGCGGCGCCATCGGCGCGGTGGTCCTCGTGGACACCCGGCGCCTCGCCGACTGCTTCCCCGCCGTCGACTACTTCGAGAACTCCGGACTGCCCTTCGTCATCGCCCTCAACGGCTTCGACGGCCAGCAGCCCTACGCTCCCGAAGAGGTGCGCGAAGCCCTCCAGATCGGGCCCGACACCCCGATCATCACCACCGACGCCCGCCACCGCGCGGACGCCAAGTCGACGCTGATCACCCTGGTGGAGCACGCCCTGATGGCGCGCCTGCGCTGAACTCGGCCACCCGGCTGCCCCCTTGCGGTTCACACCGCCCGGGGGCAGCTTTTCGTTGCGCCCGCGGTTCTCCCCGCGCGGCACTCGGGCACCTGGCACACGCAGACGGGCCCCCTCCCGAG
>NZ_JBLEBI010000244.1:0-8113 GCF_047340315.1 Streptomyces sp. AF1A | reverse complement strand
CTCACCCGTAGCCGAGCGCGTGCACCGCGCCGCCGCGCGCCCCGCCGCTCACCCGTAGCCGAGCGCGTGCAGCCGGGCGTCGTCGATGCCGAAGTGGTGGGCGATCTCGTGCACCACCGTCACCTCGGTCTCGGCGACGACGTCCTCGCGCGTCTTGCACATCCTGAGCGTCGGCCCCCGGTACACGGTGATCCGGTCCGGGAGCACACCGGCGTACCACTCGCCCCGGTCGGTCAGCGGAGTCCCCTCGTACAGCCCGAGCAGGCCGGGGTCGTCCGCGGGCGGTTCGTCCTCCACGAACACCGCCACGTTGTCCATGAGCCGCGTCAGCTCCGGCGGGATCCGGTCGAGCGCCTCGGCGACCAGTTCCTCGAACTCCTCGCGCGTCATCTCCAGCACAGGGTCATTGTCCGGTACCCGGCGTCCGTAGGAGAGTGGCGAACCGTCGCATATCCGCGCCCGCACATGGGCATACGGGACCAATGGCCCGCGTCCCCGTCGCCGCCCTGAGGAGCATGCTGAACCGGATCTCGCAGCGCGCCCCGCGCGCCCGCCCGCTCCCGGCCCTGGAACTGGCCCCGCGCCCCCGGCCGTGGCTCGGCGCGCTCGGCCTCACGGCGGTCGTGCTCGTGGGCGCCTGGCTGGGCCTGCTGATCGTGGGCAACGTGCGGGCACCGGTCGGCCCGATGAACACGACGATGGCACTGCGCCCCTCGCTGACCGGCGGCACGAAGATCAACGTGTCCCCGCTGGGCGCGCTCACCCTGGACAGCCATGTGGCCCCGGTCCGCCTGGACGTGAACGTCGACCGGCTGGACCCCCTGCGCTCACAGGCCCTGGTCGACCACCCCGAGCGGATCTCCGGCCTCCAGGACGAGGTGGTCCACGACGTGGAGCACGGCACGCTCGACCTGGCGGTGCGCTCCTGCGTCGCCGTGGTCCTCGGTGCCACCGCGCTCGGCCTGGCCGTCTACCGGCGCCCGCGCCGGGCGCTGGCGGCCGGCGGGCTGGCCCTGACGTTGCTCGCGGCCTCGGGCGCGTCGGCGTACGCCACCTGGAACCCGAAGTCGGTGCTGGAGCCGAAGTTCTCCGGGCTGCTGTCCTCGGCGCCGTCGGTGATCGGCAACGCGCGCAGCATCGTCACCGAATTCGACGTCTACCAGCAGGAGTTGGCGCGCCTGGTGACCAACGTGACGAAGCTGTACGACGTCACCTCGACGCTCCCCGCCTACCAGCCGGACCCCTCGACCATCCGAGTGCTGCACGTGTCGGACATCCATCTGAACCCGGCGAGCTGGAAGATCATCGCCTCGCTGGTGAAGCAGTACAACGTGAACGTGATCGTCGACTCCGGCGACACGATGGACCACGGTACGGCGGCGGAGAACGGCTTCCTGGACCCGATCGCGAACCTGGGCGCGCCGTACGTCTGGGTGCGGGGCAACCACGACTCGGGGACCACCCAGCGCTATCTGGAGCGTATGAAGAACGTCCACGTCCTGGACGACGGCCACGCGCAGACGGTGGGCGGCCTGCGCTTCGCGGGCATCGGCGATCCGCAGTTCACCCCGGACCGCTCGGCGGTGCCCGGCGGCAACGCGTCCGAGCAGCTGGCGGGCGACCGGCTGGCCAGCGCCCTGCGGTCGCAGAAGGCGGCCGGCACGCCCGTGGACGTGGCGATCACCCACGAGCCGTCGGCGGCGCGGGAGACGGACGGCGAGGTGCCGCTGGTGCTGTGCGGGCACCTGCACCACGAGGGGGACGAGAAGCTGCCCTACGGCACTCGGCTGCGGATGGAGGGGTCGACCGGGGGCAGCGGGCTGCGCGCGGTGGAGGGCACGTACCCGGCGCCGATCGAGGCCTCGGTCCTCTACTTCGACCGGGACAGTCACCGGCTGCAGGCCTGGGACGCGATCAAGCTGGGCGGTCTGGGGCTGACCACGGCCGAGGTCAGCCGGCACCTCGCCGACGACAACCTGCCGGGGGCCACGCCGAGCCCGACGGCGCGGAGCGGCGCGACGGCCTCCGGTCGTCCGTAAACCGTTTTGGCGATACCCCTCGCCATCCCATATGCTTCTCACGTCCCCGACGCGCTGAGAAGCGCCCAGGCGGGCCGATAGCCCTCATCGTCTAGCGGCCTAGGACGCCGCCCTTTCAAGGCGGTAGCACGGGTTCGAATCCCGTTGGGGGCACGCAGAATCGTGTGCGACACTGTTGCACGCAAACAGCTTGGTCCTGTGGAGCAGTTTGGAGTGCTCGCCACCCTGTCAAGGTGGAGGCCGCGGGTTCAAATCCCGTCAGGACCGCTGAGGTCTCTCCGAGACCTCGTGGCTGGGTAGCTCAGTTGGTACGAGCGTCCGCCTGAAAAGCGGAAGGTCGCCGGTTCGACCCCGGCCCCAGCCACCATCGCCCTCACCAGGGCATCGGCCCCTCTCCAGTGACACTGGAGAGGGGCCCTTTCGTGTTGCCCACGCCAACCGGTACGCCGACGCCACGCAGTGCGCTTGAGTGGTGTGCGGGCGCCGCGGTTCCTGGGCCGCGTCGGCCGGTTCGGGCCCGGCACCCTCCGCGCCGCCCGCCCAGCGCACCCCCTAGGCCGCGTGGGCGGGGTCGGTCACCCGACCGCCCGGGTGCCGGTGCCGCCAGAGCGCGAAGACCGCGCAGGAGACGATCGCCCAGCCGGCCAGCACCAGGAACGGGAAGGCGTGCTGGTAGCCCCGGAAGTACACCGCGGTGTGCTGGGCGTTCACCGAGGCGCCGGGCGGCAGCCAGCGGCCCACGATGCCGAGCGGCGACGGCAGCAGGGGCCAGGAGACGGCACCGCCGGACGAGGGATTGCCGAGCAGCACCAAAAGGCCCCAGGTCGGCAGCATGGCCCACCGCCCGAACAGCGTGTTGAACATCGTGAACACCATGCCCGCGGTGAACATCGTCAGGGCGAGGATGAGCCACGACTCCACGAACGGCAGCTTCACCGCGCCCAGCCACCAGTCCACCACCGCGGCGATCGTGAACCCGCCGAGCAGGGCGAAGCAGACGGTGTAGGCGATGCGCTCCAGCGGGTTCAGGTCGCGCGCGTGCACGCCGAGCTGGATGGAGCCGACCATGCCGACGACCACGGCGGCCAGCGAGATGTAGAAGATCGCCAGCCCGCGGGGGTCGCCCTTCTGCAGCGGCTTGAGGTCGTGCACCGCGACCGGCGTACCGGTGGCCTTGCTCACCCCCACCGCGGCCTGGGTGAGCACCTGGGCGACCGTGGACCCGGACGCCCCCGACACGTCCATCCCGATCACCCGGCCGCCCGCGGGCACGTCGACCACCGCGAACACCTTCTGCTGGTCCACCGCCCGCACCGCCGCCTCCCGGCTGCCGTACGGATGCAGCTGCAGCGCGGCGTCCAGGGCCCGGTCCATGCCCCCGACGAACCGCCGGGCCGCCGGCTCGTCGTGCGCGCCGGTCACAGCGATCGGGATGTTGTGCGGGGTCGGATTGGCCATGGCGTACGTGTAGGAGCCGGCGAAGAGCCCGGCCCCGGCGGCGATGAGCAGCAGGAGCACCGTGGCGGGGAGGAAGGGGGACGCCCGGAACGCCGCCCAGCGCTCCGCGCGGGTGGGTGGACGGCCGTGCGCCCCGTGCGGCGAATCCGACATAACCGTCACTTTGGCATCTCGTCGCAGGGGGTGCCCGTCGATGTCGCGGAAGGTACACCGTCGAGGTCGCAGGGGGTGCCCGGCGATGTCGCGGGGGTGCCCGTTTCATGGCTGCGGGAGGTGCTCGTCGATGGCTGGGTACGGGCCGTGTGCGTCCCGAGACACCCACTCGGCGCAGCCGCATGTCGGGCGCGACCGGCGCCTCTCCCGCCCCCGGGCAAATCGTTCGCGTCTTTTTCGAAGGGGGTGAGATCCTGGACCGCGTATGTCTATGCATCCAGCCCCTGCCCTCGGCACCCTCGCCCCCCGCCTGACCGAGCTGTCGCTGCGCGACGCGCACCGGCTCGGGCGGCGGCTCGAGGGCGCGCGCAAGATCCGTAAGCCGGAGGCCCGCGCCGCCGTCCTCGCCGAGATCGAGGGCGAGATCGGCAGGGCCGCGCAACGGATCGACGAGCGGCGTGCCCGCGTGCCCGCCGTCACCTACCCCGAGCAACTGCCCGTCAGCCAGAAGAAGGACGAGATAGCGGCGGCCATCCGCGATCACCAGGTCGTCATCGTCGCCGGTGAGACCGGGTCCGGGAAGACCACGCAGATCCCGAAGATCTGCCTGGAGCTGGGGCGCGGCGTGCGCGGCATGATCGGGCACACCCAGCCCCGCCGTATCGCCGCCCGCACGGTCGCCGAGCGCGTGGCGGAGGAGCTGAGGACGCCCCTCGGCGAGGCCGTCGGCTGGAAGGTCCGCTTCACCGACCAGGTGAACCCGGACGCCACCTTCATCAAGCTGATGACGGACGGCATCCTGCTCGCGGAGATCCAGACCGACCGCGAGCTGCGCGCCTACGACACGATCATCATCGACGAGGCCCACGAGCGGTCCCTCAACATCGACTTCCTGCTGGGCTACCTCGCCCAGCTGCTGCCGAAGCGGCCGGACCTCAAGGTCGTCATCACCTCCGCGACCATCGACCCCGAGCGCTTCTCCCGGCACTTCGGCGACGCCCCGATCGTCGAGGTGAGCGGGCGCACGTACCCCGTGGAGGTGCGCTACCGGCCCCTGCTCGAAGAGGACTCCGAGGACGCCGATCGCGACCAGATCACCGCCATCACCGACGCCGTCGAGGAGCTGATGGCGGAGGGGCAGGGCGACATCCTCGTCTTCCTCTCCGGCGAGCGGGAGATCCGGGACACGGCGGACGCCCTGGAGAAGAAGAGGTACCGGTTCACCGAGATCCTCCCCCTGTACGCCCGGCTCTCCCATGCCGAGCAGCACCGGGTCTTCCAGCCGCACACCGGGCGCAGGATCGTTCTGGCGACCAACGTCGCCGAGACCTCCCTCACCGTCCCCGGCATCAAGTACGTCATCGACCCCGGCTTCGCCCGGATCAGCCGCTACAGCCACCGCACCAAGGTCCAGCGGCTGCCCATCGAGCCGATCTCGCAGGCCAGCGCCAACCAGCGCAAGGGCCGCTGCGGCCGTACGAGCGACGGCATCTGCATCCGGCTGTACTCCGAGGACGACTTCCTCGCCCGCCCGGAGTTCACGGACCCGGAGATCCTGCGGACGAACCTGGCGAGCGTCATCCTGCAGATGACCGCGGCCGGCCTCGGCGACATCGAGAAGTTCCCCTTCATCGACCCGCCGGACCACCGCAACATCCGCGACGGCGTCCAGCTGCTGCAGGAACTGGGCGCACTGGATCCCACGCAGAAGGACGTCCGCAAGCGGCTCACCGACACCGGCCGCAAGCTGGCCCAGCTTCCCGTCGACCCGCGCCTGGCCCGCATGGTCCTGGAGGCGGACAAGAACGGCTGCGTCCGCGAGGTCATGGTGATCGCGGCGGCCCTGTCCATCCAGGACCCGCGCGAGCGCCCCGCCGACAAGCAGACCCAGGCGGACCAGCAGCACGCCCGCTTCAAGGACGAGACCAGCGACTTCCTCGCCTACCTCAACCTGTGGCGGTACATCCGCGAGCAGCAGAAGGAGCGGGGCTCGTCGTCCTTCCGCCGGATGTGCAAGCAGGAGTACCTGAACTTCCTGCGCATCCGCGAGTGGCAGGACATCTACACCCAGCTGCGCACGGTCGCCAAGCAGATGGGCATCCACCTCAACGAGGAGGAGGCCGCCGGCGACCGCATCCACGTCTCGCTCCTCGCCGGCCTGCTCTCCCACGTCGGGATGAAGGACGTGCGGGACGGCAACAAGAACGAGTACCTGGGCGCCCGCAACGCCAAGTTCGCGATCTTCCCGGGTTCGGCGCTGTTCAAGAAGCAGCCGAAGTTCGTGATGTCGGCCGAGCTGGTGGAGACCTCGCGGCTGTGGGCCCGGGTCAACGCCAGGATCGAGCCCGAGTGGGTCGAGCCCCTCGCCGGGCACCTGCTGAAGCGGACGTACAGCGAACCGCACTGGGAGAAGGACCAGGCGGCCGTGATGGCGTACGAGAAGGTCACGCTGTACGGCGTCCCGATCGTCGCCCAGCGGAAGGTGAACTACGGCCGCATCGACCCCGAGGTCTCCCGCGAGCTGTTCATCCGCAACGCGCTCGTGGAGGGCGACTGGCGCACGCACCACAAGTTCTTCGCCGACAACCGCAGACTCCTCAGCGAGGTCGAGGAGCTGGAGCACCGGGCGCGGCGCCGGGACATCGTGGTCGACGACGACACGCTGTTCGACTTCTACGACCAGCGGGTGCCCGAACACGTGGTATCCGGCGCCCACTTCGACTCCTGGTGGAAGCGCAAGCGGCAGGAGCAGCCGGACTTCCTGGACTTCGAGCGGGAGATGCTGATCCGGGAGTCGGCGGAGGCGGTCACCAAGGCCGACTATCCGGACAGTTGGCGGCAGGGGCAGCTGAAGTTCCGGGTGACGTACCAGTTCGAGCCGGGCGCGGACGCCGACGGCGTGACCGTCCACATCCCGCTCCAGGTCCTCAACCAGGTCACGGAGGAGGGCTTCGACTGGCAGATCCCGGGCCTGCGGGAGGAGCTGGTGACGGAGCTGATCCGCTCCCTGCCGAAGCCGATCCGGCGCAACTACGTGCCCGCGCCGAACTACGCCAAGGCGTTCCTGGACAGGGCGGTGCCCCTGCGGGAGCCGCTGACGGTGACGATGGCGCGCGAGCTCAAGCGCATGGTCGGCGTTCCGTTCGAGGCGGACGACTTCGACTGGGCGAAGGTCCCCGACCACCTGAGGATCACGTTCCGTATCGTCGACGAGCGGCGCCGGAAACTGGCCGAGGACAAGGACCTGGAGGCGCTGAAGCTCAGGCTGAAGCCGAAGGCGCGCAAGGCCATCTCCCAGGCGGCGGCCGCCACGGCCTCCCGGGAGGGCGGCGAGTCGCTGGAGCGCACGGGCCTGACCGACTGGACGATCGGAAGCCTCAGCCGGGTCTTCGAGACCCGCCGGGCCGGCCAGCCGGTGAAGGCGTACCCCGCGCTTGTGGACGACGGCGACACGGTCTCCGTCCGCCTCTTCGACACCGAGGCCGAGCAGGCCGAGGCGATGTGGAAGGGCACGCGGCGCCTGATCCTGCGCAACATCCCGGTGAACCCGGCGAAGTTCGCGTCCGACAAGCTGACCAACCAGCAGAAGCTCGGCCTGTCCGCCAACCCGCACGGCTCCGTCCAGGCCCTGTTCGACGACTGCGCCATGGCCGCGGCGGACAAGCTCATCGCGGACTTCGGCGGGCCGGCGTGGGACGAGGAGTCGTACCGGAAGCTGTACGACAAGGTGCGCGCCGAGATCGTCGACACGACGATCCGCACGGTCGCCCAGGTGCAGCAGGTCCTCGCGGCCTGGCAGGCCTGTGAGCGGCGTCTGAAGGCCGTCGGCAGCCCCGCGCTGCTCGCGAACCTGACGGACGTCCGCAAGCAGCTGGACGCCCTCGTGAAGCCCGGTTTCGTGACATGGGCCGGCATACGGCGCCTGCCCGACCTGATGCGCTACCTGGTGGCCGCCGACCGGCGCCTGCAGCAGATGCCGACGGGCGTCCAGCGGGACACCACCCGCATGGAGAAGGTCCACGAGATGCAGGACGAGTACGCCTGGCTCCTGGAGCAGCTCCCCAAGGGCCGCCCGGTGCCGCAGCAGGTCCTGGACGTCCGCTGGATGATCGAGGAGCTGAGGGTCAGCTACTTCGCCCACGCGCTGGGCACCGCGTACCCGGTCTCCGACAAGCGGATCATCAAGGCGATCGACGCGCTCGTACCGTAGCCGCCCTGCCACCGAGGGTGAGTTCGACCAGGGGCTCACCCTCCTGTACAGTCTCTTCTCGCAGCACGACGCGCCGAGCAAGTGCCGCGAGACCTGGTCCTGTGGAGCAGTTTGGAGTGCTCGCCACCCTGTCAAGGTGGAGGCCGCGGGTTCAAATCCCGTCAGGACCGCATCGAGATCGAGGCCCGCGTCCCGCAAGGGACGCGGGCCTCGCTGCGTGCCGCGACCCGCACACCCCGCGCCCCAGCGACCC
>NZ_JBLEBI010000243.1:0-8211 GCF_047340315.1 Streptomyces sp. AF1A | reverse complement strand
CGTTGATCTTCTCGCCGCGGAACATGGCGTCCCGGAGCCCGAACACGTCCCTCGCCGCGGCCAGCTCGCGCAGCAGCCGCAGCGTCTCGTCGGTGACCAGGTGTTTCGAGTAGTCGACGTAGAGGTCGCCGACCTGGAGCCTGTATCCGGTGCCGCGGCCGGGGTCGGCGGCGAACAGGTCTCTGAGATGGGTGTCGGCCAGTTCCTCCCGGTGCTTGGTGAGAGCGGTCCACTCGGGCGTCTGGTTGAGCCTGGTACGGCCGTCTGCGTTCATTTCCGACTTCCGCCTTCTTTCGTGCCTGTCCCAGCTGTTCCAACCTAATTGATCACCCCGGCGCACGAGCTGTCGTGACATCGGCGTCCGGCGCACCAACAGGTACGTCCGCTTTGCGGGCGGGTATCAGCGCGGCGACGGACAGGACGAAGAAGGCGGCCGTGAGCAGGGCCGGTGTGCCCCGGCCCCAGGCGGTGGCCACGGCGCCGCCGAGCAGGGCCCCCAGCGGGGCTCCGGCGACGGCCAGGGTGCGGAAGGCGGAGCCGAGCCGGCCGAGCATGTCGGCAGGGGCGCGTTGCTGCATCAGTGTCGTCGTGTTGACGTTCCACAGCATGCTCATGCCGCCGAAGACGGCGAGGGCGGCCACCAGGGCGCCCAGGCTGCGCACCGAGCCCATGACGAGGAGCGCCCCGGTCTGGACGGCGCCCGCGAGCAGCACGGTCCGCAGCGGGCCGAGCCGGGCCGTGATCCGCCGGTTCAGCACGCCCCCGGCCAGGCCGCCCACGGTGAAGGCGGTCGTCGCCGCCGCGTATCCCGCGGTGCCCGCGCGGAGCCAGCCGGTCACCAGGACGACCAGGGTGGCGATCAGGGCGCCCATGCCGATGTTGCACAGGGCCGTGGCGGCGCACAGCCCGCGCAGGGCCCGGTCGTGCCACAGGGTGCGCAGCCCGGCGGCGATCTCCCGGCGCAGGGTGCTGCCGTCCGGTCGCGGCTCGCGTTCGGGCGCGCTGATCCGCAGGGAGGCGACCAGGGCGGCGGCCAGCAGGAAGCTGGCGGCGTCCGCCAGGAACGGGACGCCCGCTCCGGCGGCGATCAGCACCGGCACGGCGGGCGCCCCCACCAATCCACCGGCGATCTTCTGGCCGGTCATCAGCCGGGCGTTGGCGCTGCCCAGCGTCGCCGGGGCCACCAGGACCGGCAACAGGGCCGTGGCGGCGTTGTCGAACAGCGTCTGCAGCAGGGTCAGCGTGAAGGCCAGCGCGATGAGCAGCGTGATCGAGGCGTGGCCGAGAGCCACGGCCACCGCGAAGGACGCCATCAGCAGCCCTCGTACCGCGTCCACGGTCCACATCGCGCGCCGCTGGTCCACGCGGTCGGCGACCGCCCCGCCGAGCAGGCCGAACAGGATCCAGGGCAGATAGCCGCAGGCGGTGACCGAGGCGATGAGCAGGGGCCGCTCGGTCAGCGAGGCGGCGAGCAGCGGCAGCGCGGCTCCTCGCAAGGCGTCCCCGAACCGGGACACCACGGCGGCCGTCCACAACCGCCCGAAGCCCCCGCGCCACGCGGGCGCACGCGTCTCCCCCGTCCCGACCGCCGTCACAACTCCCCCTCGCGGTTCTCGCCTTCACGAAAACCGTAGAGGGCACCACTGACAATCGGCCGGGTCCGCGGGCCCAGACGGCTCCGGCCAGGCGCCCGCAGGCACCCGGCCGGTCCCGGAACTCCTAGATCTCGCCCCGCAGTTTGGCGAGCGCCTCGGCGAGGATCGCCTCACCGTCCGCGTCGCTGCGCCGCTCCCGTACGTACGCGAGATGCGTCTTGTACGGCTCGGTGCGCGGTGGGTCCGGCGGGTTGTCCTGGTCCTGCCCGGCCGGGAAGCCGCAGCGCGGGCAGTCCCAGGTGTCGGGGACCTGCGCGTCGCTGGCGAAGCTCGGCTGCGTCTCGTGCCCGTTGGAGCACCAGAAGGAGACGCGCAGCCGCGGCGCGGACTCGCCGCGCTCGGCCTCGCCCATCGGCCCCGCCCCGACCCGGCTTCCTCGGATCGCGTTGCCACTTGCCACGGTCGTAACTCCCTGCGTGATGGTGCCGCGAAGCGCGTCGGCGTTTCGCTTCGCTGCGAGCGCCTCAGTCTACGTAAGGCCCAACGCGCGTCCAGTGATTGGAGTTACAAGAGCCCCGCTCATAGACGCAAGCCCCATGATAGGCCGCGCACAGGAGCGCGCACCGAACATGGGGCCTTTTGTACGGAATGTGTGCGTCTGCGCGACGGTGCTCAGCTGGTCGTCTTCATCAGGATGCCGAGGACGATGATGCACGCGAACCACAGCAGACCGATCACGATGGTGATCCGGTCCAGGTTGCGCTCGGCGACCGACGAGCCGCCGACGGACGACGCCATGCCACCACCGAACATGTCGGAGAGGCCGCCGCCCTTCCCCTTGTGCATCAGCACCAGCAGCATCAGCAGCAGGCTGAAGACGATCAGGGCGATCGAGAACCCCAAAACCACGGCTGGACCAACTTCCTCGGATTCGGATGGACGACGGGGGCACAGCACCGGGGCCGTGCCCCCGCAAGGGTACGACGTATCGCCGCTACCGCCTACTCACAGCCCGTCCTACTGATCGCGGAAACGCACGATCTTGACGAACTCGTCGGCGTCCAGCGAGGCGCCGCCGACCAGGGCGCCGTCGATGTCGGCCCTGGCCATGATCTCGGCGACGTTGCCGGCCTTCACGGAGCCGCCGTACTGGATGCGGACCTTGTCGGCCACGTCCTGCGAGTACAGCTCGGCGATCTTGGCGCGGATGGCGGCGCAGACCTCCTGGGCGTCGTCGGCGCCGCAGACCTTGCCGGTGCCGATGGCCCACACCGGCTCGTAGGCGATCACGATCGTCTCGGCCTGCTCGGCCGGGAGGTCCTTCAGGCCGCCCTCGACCTGGATGAGGGTGTGGGAGACGTGGCTGCCCTCCTCGCGGACCTCCAGCTGCTCGCCGACGCACAGGATCGGGGTCAGGCCGTGCTTGTAGGCGGCCTTGACCTTGGCGTTCACCAGCTCGTCGGTCTCGTTGTGGTACTGGCGCCGCTCGGAGTGCCCGATCACCACGTAGGTGCACTTGAGCTTGGCCAGCATCGGGCCGGAGATCTCGCCGGTGTAGGCGCCGGAGTCGTGCTGGGAGATGTCCTGGGCGCCGTACTTGATCTTGAGCTTGTCGCCGTCGACCAGGGTCTGCACGGAGCGCAGGTCGGTGAAGGGCGGCAGGACGGCGACCTCGACGGCCTCGTAGTCCTTGTCGGCCAGGGCGAAGGCGAGCTTCTGGACGTGCGCGATGGCCTCGAGGTGGTTGAGGTTCATCTTCCAGTTGCCCGCCATCAGCGGCGTGCGCGTGCTCATTGAGGTCAGTCCTCCAGTGCGGCGAGGCCGGGGAGCGTCTTGCCCTCGAGGTATTCGAGGGAGGCGCCGCCACCGGTCGAGATGTGGCCGAATGCGTTCTCGTCGAAGCCGAGCGTGCGCACGGCCGCGGCGGAGTCGCCGCCGCCGACGACACTGAAGCCGTCCGCGTCGACGAGTGCCTGGGCGACCGCCTTGGTGCCCTCGGCGTAGTCGGGGTGCTCGAAGACGCCCATGGGACCGTTCCAGAAGACGGTCGCGGCGTCGGCGAGCTTCGAGGCGTACAGCGCCCGGGTCTCCGGGCCGATGTCCAGGCCCTCCTGGTCGGCGGGGATCTTGTCCGCGTCGACCACGGCGTGCTCCGTCGGCGCCTGGGCCTTCAGGTCCGGGAACTCCCGGGCGACCACGACGTCGACGGGGAGCAGCAGCTCCACGCCCTGCTTCTCGGCGCGCTCCAGGTACTCGGTGACGGCCGGAATCTGGTCCTCCTGCAGGAGGGAGATGCCGACCTCGTACCCCTTGGCCTTGAGGAAGGTGTACGCCATGCCGCCGCCGATGAGCAGGCGGTCGGCCTTGCCGAGCAGCTGGTCGATGACGGCGAGCTTGTCGGAGACCTTGGCGCCGCCGAGCGCGACGACGTAGGGGCGCTTGACGTCCTCGGTGAGCTTCTTCAGGACGCCGACCTCGGTGGCGATCAGGTAGCCGGCGTAGTGCGGCAGCCTGGCCGGGAGGTCGTAGACGGAGGCGTGCTTGCGGTGGACCGCGCCGAAGCCGTCACCGACGTAGACGTCGGCCAGGGCGGCGAGCTGGTCGGCGAACGCACCGCGCTCGGCGTCGTCCTTGGCGGTCTCGCCGGGGTTGAAGCGCAGGTTCTCCAGGACGGCGACCTGGCCGTCGGCCAGCCCCGCGACCGTGTCCCTGGCGGACCGGCCGACGGTGTCCGTCGCGAAGGCCACGGCGGAGCCGAGGAGTTCACCCAGGCGGGAGGCGGCCGGAGCGAGGGAGAAGGCGGGGTCCGGGGCGCCCTTGGGGCGGCCCAGGTGCGAGGCGACGACCACCTTGGCGCCCGCGTCCGCGAGGGCCTTGACGGTGGGCAGCACGGCGCGGATGCGGCCGTCGTCGGTGATGGTGCCGCTCGCCAACGGGACGTTGAGGTCGGCGCGGACGAAGACCCGCTTGCCGCTCACGCCGGCGGCGAGAAGTTCGTCGATCGTCTTCATTGAGTGGACTCCTGAGGAGGGCTCGTGGTGCACCTGATCGTAGAAGGACGTGGTCCGTACGCGGGACAGGGCCCGGACAGCGCGGCGGTGCGCTGCCCGAGCCCTGCTTCCACTGCGAGGTCCGGCTGTGATCAGAGCTGGCTGCCGACGAAGACCGTGAGGTCCACGAGGCGGTTGGAGTAGCCCCACTCGTTGTCGTACCAGCCGATGACCTTCACGTTCTTGCCCTCCTGAACCATGGTCAGGGAGGAGTCGAAGGTGCAGGACGCCGGGGCGTTGACGATGTCGGAGGAGACGATCGGGTCCTCGGTGTAGTCGAGGAGGCCCTTCAGCTCGCCCTCGGCGGCCTTCTGGAAGGCGGCGTTGACCTCTTCCTTGGTGACCTCGCGGCCGAGTTCGACGACGAGGTCGGTGACCGAGCCGGTCGGCACCGGGACGCGCATGGCGATGCCGTCCAGCTTGCCCTTGAGCTGCGGCAGGACCAGGGCGGTGGCCTTCGCGGCACCCGTGGTGGTCGGGATGATGTTCTCGGCGGCGGCACGGGCGCGGCGCAGGTCCTTGTGCGGGAAGTCCAGGATCCGCTGGTCGTTCGTGTACGCGTGCACCGTGGTCATCAGGCCCTTGACGATGCCGAAGTTCTCGTCGAGCACCTTCGCCATCGGCGCCACGCAGTTGGTGGTGCAGGAGGCGTTGGAGATGACGTGGTGGTTCGCCGGGTCGTACTTGTCCTGGTTGACGCCCATGACGATGGTGATGTCCTCGTCCTTGGCCGGAGCCGAGATGAGGACCTTCTTGGCGCCGCCGGCGATGTGCTTCGCGGCGTCTTCCTTCTTGGTGAAGATGCCGGTCGACTCGATGACGATGTCGACGCCCAGCTCACCCCAGGGGATGTCGGCCGGGTTGCGCTCGGAGAGCACCTTGATGGTGTGGCCGTCCACGGTGATGGTGTCGGCGGTGTGGGAGACCTCCTGCTTGAGGCGACCCAGGATCGTGTCGTACTTGAGCAGGTGAGCGGTGGTCGCGGTGTCACCCAGGTCGTTGACAGCCACAACCTCGATGTCCGCCCCCTGCTCCAGCAGGGCGCGGAAGTAGTTACGCCCGATGCGGCCGAAGCCGTTGATGCCTACGCGGATCGTCACGAACCGATCTCCTCGTTGGTACGCCGGCCATGCGGTGCCGGCGAGCTCTGTTTGGGATGTCCCCGACCACCACCGACCCTACCTCTCTGAGGGCCCCTGAGTGACATCGAGATGCCGCATACACGGGCAGGCAGTCCGTACCCGTCAGTAGGGGTACGGACCACCAGGGATCGACAGTGGCTTCACTCGTATTTGTTACGTAATGCGGCCCCCGATGGACGCTGTTGTCACTCGTTCGTGAGCGGGTCGGCTCACCTGTCGACTACCCCATTTCTGCACCGTTGAGAGGGGGTTCCGCTCACCTGTCGCGCGGGCCCGTGCCTTCCCCGGCATCGCCGTCCGATCTCCTCAACAGGACTGCCCCGTCGGCGCTTGAGAGCACCTGCCGCGGGCCGTGCGGGCGTCCGCGCCCGCGATGTGCCGTCCGGGCCCCTCACGGACATGCGAACGGCGACGCCGAGGGCATGGGAAAGCCGGTGCCGACATGCCCCAAGCGGGCGTCGGCACCGGCGAGTTGACCTGGATCGAGGCGACGTGGATCGAGGCGACGTGGAGTCGGTCAGCCGGCCAGGTTGTCCGCGAGCTCCTCCGTCAGGTTGGCCTCCGTACCCGGGATGCCGAGATCGGCGGCGCGCTTGTCGGCCATGGCGAGCAGGCGGCGGATCCGGCCCGCGACCGCGTCCTTGGTCAACGGCGGGTCGGCGAGGGCGCCCAGCTCCTCCAGCGAGGCCTGCTTGTGCTCCATGCGCAGCCGGCCGGCCGCGGCGAGGTGCTCGGGAACCTCGTCGCCCAGGATCTCCAGCGCGCGCTGCACCCGGGCGCCGGCCGCGACGGCCGCGCGGGCCGAGCGGCGCAGGTTGGCGTCGTCGAAGTTGGCCAGCCGGTTGGCGGTGGCCCGCACCTCGCGGCGCATCCGGCGCTCCTCCCACGCCAGTACGGACTCGTGCGCGCCGAGCCGGGTCAGCAGCGCGCCGATCGCGTCACCGTCACGGACGACGACCCGGTCGACCCCGCGCACCTCTCGGGCCTTCGCCGCGATGGACAGCCGGCGGGCGGCACCGACCAGCGCGAGCGCGGCCTCCGGGCCCGGGCAGGTCACCTCGAGGGAGGAGGATCGGCCGGGCTCGGTCAGCGAGCCGTGCGCGAGGAACGCCCCGCGCCAGGCCGCCTCAGCGTCGCAGGTGGCGCCGGAGACCACCTGCGGGGGCAGCCCGCGGATCGGCCGGCCGCGGCCGTCGACCAGGCCGGTCTGGCGGGCGAGCTGGTCACCACCCGCGACGACCCGTACGACGTAGCGCGAGCCGCGGCGCAGTCCGCCCGGCGCCATCACGATCAGCTCGGAACTGTGGCCGAAGATCTCCAGGATGTCCCGCTTGAGGCGGCGGGCCGCCATCGCGGTGTCCAGCTCCGCCTCGATCACGATGCGCCCGCTCACCAGGTGGAGGCCGCCGGCGAACCGCAGAATGGCGGAGACCTCCGCCTTCCTGCAGCAGGTCCGGGTGACGGGGAGCCGGGAGATCTCGTCCTTCACCGCTGCCGTCATCGCCATGGGCCGATCCTTCCATGCATCCGAAAAATACGGTCGTACGCGGCGGCCAGCAGCTCCGGGTCGTGCCGGGGCGTACCGTCGGTCCGGGCCACCGGCGCCAGCTCGACCGCGGCTCCCAGCCGTTTGGCGGCCTCGGTGAGCGAGTCCCGGTCGGGCACGGCGGCCTCGTCGGCCAGCACCACGTCCAGGGCGAGTTTAGGGGCGTGTCGCCCCAAAACCTCCAAATGACGCTGCGGGGAGAAGCCCTCTGTTTCTCCGGGCTGCGGGGCGAGGTTCAGGGACAGGACCTTGCGCGCCTTGGTCTCCGTGAGGGCGTCCAGCAGCCGGGGCACGAGCAGGTGCGGGATCACCGAGGAGAACCAGGAGCCGGGGCCGAGCACCACCCAGTCCGCGTCCAGCACGGCCGCCACGGCCTCCGGAACGGCGGGCGGGTCGGGCGGCACCAGGTGCACCGACTGCACCTCGCCGGGGGTGAGCGCCACGGTCGCCTGCCCGCGCACGGTGTCCACCTCGTCGGGGCGCTCCGGGTCGTGCCCCTTGACCAGTGCCTGCAGCTCCAGCGGCACGGCGGACATGGGCAGGACCCGGCCGTGCGCGCCGAGCAGCTTGCCGACCAGGTCCAGGGCCTGCACATGGTCGCCGAGCTGCTCCCACAGAGCGACGATCAGCAGGTTGCCGACCGCGTGGTCGTGCAGGTCGCCCTGGGACTGGAAGCGGTGCTGGATGACCCGGGACCAGGTCTGGCCCCACTCGTCGTCACCGCACAGCGCGGCCAGCGCCTTGCGCAGGTCGCCGGGCGGCAGCACGCCCAGCTCGTCGCGGAGGCGACCGCTGGAACCGCCGTCGTCGGCCACGGTGACGACGGCGGTGAGATCACCGGTGATCCGGCGCAGCGCGGCGAGCGAGGCGGACAGGCC
>NZ_JBLEBI010000242.1:0-8221 GCF_047340315.1 Streptomyces sp. AF1A | reverse complement strand
GTGAACGCCGCGCCCACCGGCTTCTCGCCGCTCTCCACCGCGCGGACCGCGGCGAGCAGGTCGGCCGCCGTGCCGCTGAGCTTGGCACCGCTCTCGATCGGGCCCTGCTTGCGGGCCTTGCGCCGCTCGATCCGCTCCCGTTCGAGGCGCTGCGCGGCCAGCTCCGCCTCGGCCTCGGACAGCCCGGGCCCGTCGGCGGCGTCGTCCGCCGTCTTCTCCGCGCCGCCGGTCCCGCCGGCCCCGGCGGCGCCGGGCTCCTCGGGGGCCGCGTCCCGGCCCTCGGCCGGCGGGGTGTCCGGCGTCCCCGGCCCGGCTTCCTCCGTGGTCTCCGGCTCCGTGCTCACAGCGTGCTCCAGTCGTGATCGGGATAGCGGTGCACCGGCGCCGACACGTCGTCCAGCGCCCGGCAGATCTCGTCAGGAAGACTAAGGGCCTCCACTGACAATGCCGCCGTGAGCTGCTGGGCGGTGCGGGCGCCGACGATCGGCGCGGCCACCCCGGGCCGGTCCCGGACCCAGGCGAGGGCCACCTGCAGCGGCGTGACCGCGAGCCCGTCGGCGGCCGTGGTCACCGCGTCCACGATGTGGCTCGCCGTGTCGTCCAGGTACGGCTCGACGAACGGCGCCAGATGCTCGGAGGCACCCCGCGAGTCCGCGGGAGTGCCGTGCCGGTACTTGCCGGTCAGCACGCCCCGGCCGAGCGGCGAGGAGGGCAGCAGGCCGACGCCCAGGTCCCGCGCGGCGGGGAGCACCTCGCGCTCCACGCCCCGCTGGAGCAGCGAGTACTCCATCTGCGTGCTGGCCAGCCGGGTCCGGGTGCCCGGCGCCGCGAGCTGCCAGGTGGCCGCCTTGGCGAGCTGCCAGCCGCTGAAGTTGGACACGCCCGCGTACCGCGCGCGGCCGCTGTTCACCGCTGTGTCGAGGGCCTGGAGGGTCTCCTCCAGCGGGGTCTCGGGGTCGTAGGCGTGGATCTGCCACAGGTCGACGTGGTCCGTGCCCAGGCGGGCCAGGGAGGCGTCGAGCGCGGCGAGCAGATGGCCGCGGGAGCAGTCGAACCGGCGGTCGGGGTCGGGCACGCTGCCGGCCTTGGTGGAGATGACCAGGTCCCGGCGCGGGACGAGCCCGTCCATGAGCCGTCCGAGCAGGTACTCCGCCTCTCCGTCGCCGTACACGTCCGCGGTGTCGACGAGCGTCCCGCCGGCCTCCCAGAACGCCTTCAGCATGTCCGCGGCGTCGTGCTCGTCGGTGTCCCGGCCCCAGGTGAGGGTGCCGAGTCCGATCCGGGACACGCGCAGGCCGGTACGGCCGAGATGCCTCTGCTCCATGCCCGCGAGATTACTGGCCAGAAGCCGTGCGGTGGGTTGCCTGTGGACAACTCGTACCGCCTGATGGGAAGCGTGATCCGCCCCGCATACCGGGGCCGCGCCCTGCCCCCGGCCCGCACCTGCGCGCTAAGGTCTGCGCCACAGGTGTTACTGACGGGTAAGGGGAATCGCTCATGCAGCTCGGTATCAACCTCGGCTACTGGGGTGCCGGAATGGACGGGGACAACCTGGCCGTGGCGCAGGAGGCCGACCGGCTGGGCTACGCCGTGTGCTGGGCCGCCGAGGCGTACGGCTCCGACGCGGCCACGGTGCTCAGCTGGGTCGCCGCGCAGACCGAGCGCATCGACGTCGGCTCGGCCATCTTCCAGATCCCGGCCCGGCAGCCCGCGATGACGGCGATGACGGCGGCCACCCTGGACTCCCTCTCCGGCGGCCGGTTCCGCCTGGGCCTCGGCGTCTCCGGACCGCAGGTCTCCGAGGGCTGGTACGGCGTCACGTTCGACAAGCCGCTCGCCCGCACCCGCGAGTACGTGGAGATCGTGCGCAAGGCCATGACGCGCGAGCGGCTGACGTACGAGGGGCAGCACTGGACGCTGCCGCTGCCCGGCGGCCCGGGCAAGCCGATCAAGCTGACCGTGCACCCGGTGCGCGAGCGCATCCCGCTGTACATCGCCGCGATCGGGCCGAAGAACCTGGAGCAGACCGGTGAGATCGCCGACGGCGCGCTGCTGATCTTCCCCTCCGCCGACCACCTGGAGGACACCACCCTGAAGCACCTGCGCGCGGGACGCGAGAAGGCGGGCCTGACCCTCGAGGGGTTCGACGTCTGCCCGACCCTGCCGCTCGCCGTCGGCGACGACAAGGCCGTGGCCACGCTCGCGGACACCTTCCGTCCCTACACCGCGCTGTACGTCGGCGGCATGGGCAGCGCCAAGCAGAACTTCTACAACCAGCTCGCGCAGCGCATGGGATACGAGAAGGAGGCCGCCGAGATCCAGCAGAAGTACCTGTCCGGGGACAAGCAGGGCGCGGCCGCCGCGATTCCGCACGACCTCATCGACAAGACCACGCTGCTGGGCTCCGTCGACCGCATCGCCGACCGGATGAAGGCCTACGCCGCCGCCGGCGTCACCACCCTGAGCCTCGCCCCCGCCGGCTTCACTCTGGAGGAGCGGCTCGCCTCGCTGCGGGCCGGCAGCGAGGCCCTGGAGCGCGCCGGGCTCGGCTGAGCCGGAGACCTTCAGCGGCCGTGGTGGGGGCTCGGGGGTCTTCCCCGCCACGGCCGTCGCAGAGAACAACGCGCCGCGCACCGCGCGGTTACGACCCTCGCGTTCCTTCGTCCGGCCGAGAGCGGGCGGACAGCTGTTGCGGCGCCTTTCTGTCCATATTTGACTCGTTTCATGCTGTCGGCCAAACGTCTGTTCCGGGAAATCCTCGACCACGACGAGTCCTTCCGGCTCTTCTGCTCCATCGCCGCGAGCGGGGAGTCCCAGGGCGGCTGGGAGAACCGGCGCATCGCCGTGCTGGTCCCGCCCGGCGAGCGCGCACTGGCCCCCAAGATCGCCCGGCACGGCGCCGACGAGGACAAGCACGGGCGCATCTTCACCGCCCTGATGACCAAGCGCGGGCTCACCCCCGTCGCCGTGCCGCCCGAGACCGACTACACGATGCTCCTCGAGCGCCGCGGCATCGGCCTCGCCCACGACCGGCTCCGGCGCGATGAGCCCCTGACCGAGCGGGACATCGTCGTCTACCTCGCCCACAGCCGCGTCACCGAACAGCGCGCCGCCGAGCAGATGCGGCTGCTCCTGCGGCACTTCGCCGACCACCCCGAGATCGGCAGGGCGGTACGGATGATCGCGCACGACGAGGACAACCACCTCGCCTACACCCACGAGGAACTGCTGCGCCTCGCCGCCGCCGGGCACGGCCCGCTGATCCGGCGCACCCTGCGCGCGTGCGCCCGCGCCGAGATCCGCGTCCACCGGGACGTCAGCCTCGCGGTCATGGCCCGCATGGGGCGCATCCTCGGCTGGTCACGGTCCAGGTCGGCGCTGATCGCGGCCGGCATCCACGCCGTCCACACCTGGGAACGCCTCGGCGGCCGGCGCCGCATGGTCACGCTGCGCATGCCCGAGCGCCGCAACGCCCTCGGCGGCCCGGCCACCCCCGCCCCCGAGCTCGCCTAGCGGCCCCGCTCACAGCCAGCCGCGCCGCTTGAACAGGCGGTAGAGCAGCACCTCGAACAAGGCCATCAGCAGGATCACCGCCGGGTACGACCACAGCCAGTGCAGCTCGGGCATGTGGTCGAAGTTCATCCCGTAGATCCCCGCGATCATCGTGGGGACCGCGGCCATCGCCGCCCACGCGGAGATCTTCCGCATGTCGTCGTTCTGCCGCACGCTCATCTGCGCCAGATGGGCCGACAGGACGTCCGACACCAGCCGGTCCAGCCCCTCCACCGACTCGTTGACCCGCGTGAGGTGGTCGCCCACGTCCCGGAAGAAGGGCCGCGCCTTGTCGTCGACGAACGGCACCGCGCCGCCCAGCGAACCCGTCCCGGCCAGCCGGGCCAGCGGCAGCGCCAGCGGACCGGTGGCCCGGCGGAACGCGAGGATCTGCCGCTTGAAGGTGTAGATCCGGGACGCGGTGCCCCGCGACCCGCCGCTCTCCGGCAGGAACACCTCCGCCTCCAGCCCCTCCAGGTCCGTCTGCAGCTCCGTCGCCACCTCCAGATAGTGGTCGACGATGGCGTCGGCGATCGCGTACAGCACCGAGGTGGGGCCCTTGTCGAGCATCTCCGGCTCCTCCTCCAGCCGGCGCCGGACGGCCCCGAGCGGCGAACCCTCGCCGTGCCGGACGGACACCGCGAAGCCGTCGCCGACGAAGACCATGACCTCGCCCGCCGAGACCGTGTCGCTCTCCGGCTCGTACACCACCGGTTTCAGCACCAGGAACAGCGAGTCGTCGTACACCTCCAGCTTCGGCCGCTGATGCGCCTTGAGGGCGTCCTCGACGGCCAGCGGGTGCAGCGCGAACGCCCGGGTGACCAGGTCGAACTCCTTCTCCGACGGCTCGTACAGCCCGATCCACACGAACCCGCCCGCCGCCCGCGCCTCGGCCAGCGCGTCGGACAGGTCCTCCGGACCCTCGGTCCGGATTCCATGCCGGTAGATGGCACAGTCGACGATCACGGAGCGCACTCTCCCTTCGGCCGGTCCGCAGCGCATTCTCCGATGCGCCTACCCTGGTCCGCATGCCCACGCTGATCCTCGTAAGGCACGGACGCTCCACCGCCAACACCTCCGGGGTGCTCGCCGGCTGGACCCCCGGCGTCGCCCTGGACGAACGGGGCGCCGCCCAGGCCTCCGCACTGCCCGGCAGGCTCGCCGGACTGCCGATCTCCGAGGTCGTCACCAGCCCCCTGCAGCGCTGCCAGGAGACCGTACGGCCGCTGCTCGACGCCCGCCCGGAGCTGAGCGTCCACACCGACGAGCGGATCGGCGAGTGCCACTACGGCGACTGGTCCGGCCGCAAGCTCGCCGAGCTCAAGGACGAGCCGCTGATGGAGGTCGTACAGGCGCACCCGTCTGCCGCCGCCTTCCCCGGCGGGGAGTCCATGCGGGCCATGCAGACCCGCGCCGCCGAGGCGGTCCGCGAGTGGAACGCGCGCGTGGAGCGCGACCACGGCGCCGACGCCGTCTACCTCATGTGCTCGCACGGCGACATCATCAAGTCCCTCGTGGCCGACGCCCTCGGTCTCCATCTCGACCTCTTCCAGCGGATCTCCGTGGAGCCGTGTTCCATCACCGCGATCCGCTACACCCGCCTCAGGCCGTTCCTCGTCCGCCTCGGCGACACCGGTGACTTCGCCTCGCTCGCCCCCCACGAGGAGCCGGGGGACGGCGACGCACCGGTCGGGGGCGGTGCGGGCGCACCGTGATCGTCCGCCGCAGTAGGGTGAAGCGATCCACCGCGCCGCCTATCCGCATGCCCCGCACCGCCGAAACTTTCGACTCAATGGAGACAGGACGTGTCCCGTCAGGTGTTCCTCTACGACCCGCCGGACCGCTTCGTGGCCGGCACGGTCGGACTGCCCGGACGCCGTACGTTCTTCCTCCAGGCCACCGCAGGCTCCCGGGTGACCAGCGTGGTCCTGGAGAAGACCCAGGTCGCCGCACTCGCCGAGCGCATGGACGAACTGCTCGACGAGGTCGTACGCCGTAGCGGCGGCAGCGCCCCCGTGCCGGCCGTGGCCCCCAACGAGATCGCCGACACCGGCCCGCTGGACACCCCCATCGAGGAGGAGTTCCGGGTCGGCACCATGGCGCTGGCCTGGGACGCCGAGGAGCAGCGCATGATCGTCGAGGCGCAGGCCCTGGTGGAGCTGGACGCCGACACCGAGGAGGACCTCGCCGAGGCCGAGGAGCGGCTGCTCCAGGACGAGGAGAACGGGCCCCCGATGCTGCGGGTCCGGCTGACCGGCGCGCAGGCCCGGGCCTTCGCCAAGCGCGCCCTCGACGTCGTCAACGCCGGGCGGCCGCCGTGCCCGCTGTGCAGCCTCCCGCTCGATCCGGAAGGACACGTATGTCCGCGCCAGAACGGATACCGCCGCGGGGCGTGACCGCCCCCGACGCGTCCGCCGCCGAGCTGCTCGCGCACGGTGAACTGACCGTGCGCGGCCGGATCCGCGAGGCCTCCAACGCCGCCCTGTTCTGCACGGTCGCCCACGACGGCCGGGAGGCGTCCTGCATCTACAAGCCGGTGGCCGGGGAGCGCCCGCTGTGGGACTTTCCCGACGGCACCCTGGCCGCCCGCGAGGTGGCCGCCTACGAGGTCTCCCAGGCCACCGGCTGGGGGCTCGTCCCGCCGACCGTGCTGCGCGACGGTCCCTACGGCGAGGGCATGTGCCAGCTCTGGATCGACGTCACCGCGGAGGCGGAGCTGCTCGCCCTGGTCGACGCCGAGGAGCCCGAGCCGGGCTGGAAGGCGATCGGGCTCGCCGAGGTCGGCGAGGGGCGCACCGCGCTGCTCGTGCACGCCGACGACGACCGGCTGCGCCGGCTCGCCGTCCTCGACGCGGTGATCAACAACGCCGACCGCAAGGGCGGCCACCTGCTGCCCACCGCCGACGGCCGCCTCTACGGCATCGACCACGGCGTCACCTTCAACGTCGACGACAAGCTGCGCACCCTGCTGTGGGGCTGGGCCGGCGAGCCGCTCACCGCCGAGACGGTCGAGGTGCTCACGGGGCTGCGCTCCGGCCTGGACGCGGAGCTGGGCGAGCGGCTGACCGGGCTGATCACGGACGCGGAGATCGACGCCACACGCGCGCGTGTCGACGCGCTGCTCGGCTCGGGCGTGCACCCCGTGCCGAGCGGCGAGTGGCCGTCGATCCCCTGGCCGCCGGTGTGAGCACACCGGCCGCGAACGCGCAAGACCGCCCGGCCGGCCATCCGGCGAGATCCCGTTCGTATACGCGGCACGCGGACGGTTAGGCTCATGTACATGCATGCCTGGCCCGCTTCCGAGGTCCCCGCCCTGCCTGGTCAGGGCCGCGACCTGAGGATCCACGACACCGCGACCGGCGGCCTCGTCACCCTCGACCCCGGTCCCGTCGCCCGTATCTACGTCTGCGGCATCACGCCGTACGACGCGACCCACATGGGTCACGCGGCGACCTACAACGCGTTCGACCTCGTGCAGCGCGTGTGGCTCGACACCAAGCGGCAGGTCCACTACGTCCAGAACGTCACCGACGTCGACGATCCGCTGCTGGAGCGGGCCGAGCGGGACGGCGTCGACTGGGTCGCCCTCGCCGAGAAGGAGACCGCCCTCTTCCGCGAGGACATGACCGCCCTCAGAATGCTCCCCCCGCAGCACTACATAGGCGCCGTCGAGGCGATACCCGGCATCGTCCCGCTCGTGGAGCGGCTGCGCGACCTCGGCGCGGCCTACGAGCTGGAGGGCGACGTCTACTTCTCCGTCGAGTCCGACCCGAACTTCGGCAAGGTCTCGCACCTCGACGCGGCGGCCATGCGGCTGCTGTCCGCGGAGCGCGGCGGCGACCCGGACCGTCCGGGCAAGAAGAACCCGCTGGACCCGACACTGTGGATGGGCGCCCGCGAGGGCGAGCCCAGCTGGGACGGCGGCTCCCTCGGCCGGGGACGCCCCGGCTGGCACATCGAGTGCGTGGCCATCGCGCTGGACCACCTCGGCATGGGCTTCGACGTCCAGGGCGGCGGCTCCGACCTGGCCTTCCCGCACCACGAGATGGGCGCCTCGCACGCCCAGGTGCTCACCGGGGAGTTCCCCATGGCCAAGGCGTATGTGCACGCCGGCATGGTCGCCCTGGACGGCGAGAAGATGTCGAAGTCCAAGGGCAACCTGGTCTTCGTCTCGCAGTTGCGCCGCGACGGCGTCGACCCGGCAGCCATCCGGCTCGCCCTGCTCGCCCACCACTACCGCGCCGACTGGGAGTGGACCGACCGGGTCCTGGCGGACGCCGTCGCCCGCCTCGGCCGCTGGCGCTCGGCCGTCTCCCGGCCCGACGGCCCGTCCGCCGACGCGCTCGTGGAGGAGATCCGCGAGGCCCTGTCCAACGACCTCGACGCCCCCGCGGCCCTGGCGGCGGTGGATCGCTGGGCGGCTCGGCAGGAGGAGCAGGGCGGCACGGACACGGGCGCACCGGGCGTGGTGACGCGGGCGGTGGACGCGCTCCTGGGCGTGGCCTTGTAAACACCGCGGGGGGCAGCGCGCCTCAGGGGCGCGGGGAACCGCGCGACGAGCCACGAGGGCGCGGCAGCCGCCCGGCCACCTGAGGCGGCACTCCGTACCGGGTCGGAACCACGGCACCCCCTACCGGGTCGGAACCACGAAGAAGGGGCGCTTCCCCAC
>NZ_JBLEBI010000241.1:0-8242 GCF_047340315.1 Streptomyces sp. AF1A | reverse complement strand
GGGAACATCACCGCCCACGCGGCCCGCGCCGCGGCGGCCACCGGAGTCCCGGCAGTGGTCCTGCGCCGCCCGGGCTGGCGGCCGGGCCCGGCCGACCGCTGGTACGACGTGGCGTCCCTGGCCGGGGCCGCCGAGGCCCTGCCCGCCCTGGGGCGGCGGGCGTTCCTCACCACCGGGCGTCTCGGCCTCGCCGCCTTCGGACACCTGACGGACCTGCACTTCGTGGTCCGCTCGGTCGAGCCGCCCGGGCCGCCGCTGCCCCCGCACACCGAACTGGTCCTCGCACGCGGCCCGTTCGCGCTCGCCGACGAGAGGGAGCTGCTGCGCGCGCACCGGATCGACGTGCTGGTGACCAAGGACAGCGGCGGCGAAGCGACGGCCGCGAAGCTCACCGCCGCCCGGGAACGCGGGCTGCCCGTGGTCGTCGTACGCCGGCCCCCGCTGCCGCCGGGCGTGACGGCCGTGCCCGACGTGCCGGCCGTGCTGGAGCGGCTGGGCCTCGGCCCCGCCTGACCCCTACCGGTCGCCGGGGTTCCGGCGCAGCAGGTACGTGTCCATGATCCAGCCCTTGCGCTCGCGCGCCCGCGCCCGCACCCGCTCGATCTCGGGAGCGGCCTCGGCGAGCGGACCGGAGACGAGGATCTCGTCCGGCGTGCCTATGTACGCGCCCCAGTAGATGTCGATGTCCTGGTCGGCGTACTCCCGGAAGGCCTGGTGCGCGTCCAGCATCACGACCACGTCGTCCACTCCTTCCGGGAAGCCCTCGGCGAGCCGCCGCCCGGTGGTGATCTGCACCGGCCGCGCGACCCGGTTCAGTCCCGTGCGATGCCGGGCCACGAGCGCGGAGACGCTGCTGATGCCCGGCACCACGTCGTACTCGAACGCGACCGCGCCCCGCTCCAGCACCTCCTGCAGGATCCCCAGCGTGCTGTCGTACAGCGCCGGATCGCCCCACACCAGGAAGGCGCCGGTGCCGTCCTCGGCCAGCTCCCCGGCGATCAGCCGCTCGTAGACACCGGCACGGGCACTGCGCCAGTCCTCGACGGCCGGCGAGTAGGCCGCCCCGCCCGCCGTGCGGTCCCGCTCCGGATCGCGGGCCTCGACCACCCGGTACGACCCCTCGGGCAGATGCGCCTCCAGCATGTCCCGGCGCAGCCGCGTGAGATCGCCCTTCACCTCGCCCTTGTCGAGCAGGAAGAACACGTCCGTGCTCCGCAGCGCCTTGACCGCCTGCAGGGTCAGCTGGTCGGGGTCGCCCGCGCCGATACCGATGACATGAATCTTTCGCACCCGCCCGAGTCTGCCGCATCCCACTGACAGCGGGTGCACCGCCTCCGCACGCAGCGCGACGCCGGTGCGACGCCGGTGCGGCGCCGGTGCGGCGCCGTCCGGTCGGGTCACGGGCCGAGCCGAGGCGCCTCGGCCCTCGCGTCCACGGGCCCGGCGCCCCGCTCCACGCGCCCGGCGAGCTCGCGCGCCCAGCGCGTGAGGCCGGCGAGGTCCATGCCGTAGGGCCGGTCCTCGCCCCGGTCCCGCTCCCACGCCTCGACCGCGCCGGCCCCGCGCCGCAGCAGCCGCGCCCCGCCGACGGCGTTCCCGCGGGCCGCGTGGGTGAGTCCCACCGCCAGCTGGGCCAGCCCCCGCCACAGCGGGCGTTCGTGCTCGGGCCCCGACTTCCAGGCGTCCTCGAACACCTCGTGGGCGTGGAACGGCTTCCCCGCCCCGAGCAGTGCCTGGGCCTCGGCGACCGTCTCCCGCGGCGCCCGCACCACACCCTCCGGCTGCCGCAGGACGCCCTCGGCGCCGTACGGCAGCGGCCGCCCCAGCCCGTCCCGGGGCCGGGCGCTGCGGGCCCGGCCCTGCGGGTCCCGGTCCCTGGCCTGAGATGCGTCCGCGTTCGTCATACCGCCGATTGTGCCCCCGCCCCACCCCGCGCCCCCTTCGGCGCACCCCCGCCGTTGGGGTAAAGTGCTGTCCGCGCGATCACACGGGTCACCGCGAGTGAGCGCATCGGGACGTGGCGCAGCTTGGTAGCGCACTTGACTGGGGGTCAAGGGGTCGCAGGTTCAAATCCTGTCGTCCCGACTCATGAGAGTCGCAGGTCAGGGCCGGTTTTGGAGGCATCCTCCACCGGCCCTCGGCGGTTTTCGGGCGCCGGTTGCGGGCCGGCGGCTTCGATCTGCCCCGGCGAGTGAGCGTGGGAGAGGCTGCTCCCGGGGGCAAGAGCGCAATACCCGACGAATACGGCCTCCTCCGGACGGGCAATCAGATAGCGTTCCCGTACATCGAGCGCGGGCGGACACGTGCGCGCGCGGCGGGGCCCGCGCTGTCCGGCAAGGCTGCCGCGCGTCTGGAGGGGGCCGATGTTACGTAGGATGGACGCGCTCGTCACAGCGCTCTTCTGCGGGGACCAGCCCACGTCCCACGGCTCGTTCCGCGTCCCCGGCGGCGGCCAGGTCCATGGCACCGAACTCCTCCCCGGCACGCTGTACCGCTACGAGCTGGCCGACCGTGCCACCCGAACCCCCGTCACCGTGCAGTTCTACCTGGGCATCTCCGGCCCCGGCGAGGACCTGTGGAAGCAGGAGCTCACCGTCCTGCGCCGTATCGCCGCCCTCCAGCACCCCGCACTGCCCGGACTGGAGCGTGGCGGACACATCGAGGAGAAGGAGACCGGCCGCTTCGGCATCCGCGGCTGCGCCTACGTCGTGACGCGATCCGGCGACCGGCAGCTGTACGACGACACCGACCCCGAGTACGGGATGCGGTACGGCCTGGCCGAGGAGATCGCCGACCTGAGCGAGGACCGTCCGGAGGCGGTCGCCCAGTTCATGTCGCTCGCCGACGCCCTGTCCGTGCTGCACGACATGCGGATCGTGCACCGCAACATCTGGCCGGGCACCATCGGCCGCGCCCGCATCGACGGCAAGGACCAGATGGTGCTGAGCCGCTTCGAGATGAGCGGCCTGGTCTCGAACCTCCTGCGGTCCTTCCTGCTGGACGCACGCGAGCGAGCCGCGCACGCCCGCCAGCTCATCGTCTCCCAGGGCGGTGACGCCCTGGTGTACTTCTCGCCCGAGCGCATCCGCTTCCTGCTCCAGGAGGGCGCCCGGCTGGAGGACTTCCGCTCGGACATCTACAGCCTGGGCATGGTGGGCGCCGAGTGGATGACCGGACCGCTCCCCGATGAGCTGCTCGCCGACGTGCACGCGGCCATGGTGGCCGGTCCCGACGACACCCCCGACCTCGACCGGCTGCTGACGGCTGCCCGCGCCGCCAACCGGCACCTCGCGCACGCCGCACGGCACCTGCCCGGCCCGCTGGCCACCCTGCTGCGCGACATGATCGACTGGGACAAGCCGGCCGGACGGCCCACCGCCACGGACGTCGTCGGCCGGCTCAGCGACCACTACGAGCAGGTCACGGCCACGGCGGAGGAGCGCTCCGAGGAGGAGTACCTGCTCGTCTTCATGCCCGACGAGTGCCGCCAGACCCTGCTGAAGTGGGAGCTCATCGACCTCGACCCGGCGACCGAGGAAGGCCGGGCCGAGACCGCCGAGTTCATCCTCGGCGACCTCAAGGACGCCCGCCTGCTGCACCTGCCGGAAGGTGCCGCGCCCTTCGTGCCGGGCAACGACCCGGACAAGCTGCGCGCCGCCGACCAGCTGCTCCTCGGCCGGGACGTCGCCTGGTTCTGCCGCCCCTTCGAACCCAGCCGCAGCGGCCGGCAGCGCGGAACCCCGGACCCGCGCGGTCTCCTGCTGACGTTCGCCCTCCTGCTGGACAACGCGCGCGGCCGCAGCCTGCTGTCCGTCGTGAAGAAGACCAAGAAGTGGCGTTTCATACCGCCCCGAGTGCGCCTTGCGGCCTCCGACATCCACTACCGGGAGATGCAGGCAGAGCTCGCGACCAGCCCCTCCTGGCAGCCCCTGCTCGACGCAGTCCGGCAGATCGCCCCCAAGACGAGGGCCGAACGCGACTACGCCCAGGCCTTCGACTGGCTGCTGCAGTTCCAGCGCACCGAGCTGGAGTCCCGCCGCTACCCCTACGTCCTCGCCGAGGACTCCGACCAGCGGGGCACCGTGGTGGTGCGCTACGACGAGGAGCGCGACCGCGCCTGGCGGCACGGCTCCGCCATGGCCACCGCCTTCGCGAGCAACCCTGGACTGCGCCCCTCCATGGGCGACTTCTTCGCCGGGGCCGGCAACGAGGACGGCACCGTGTCCGTCGCCGTCCACGCCGACGACAACGGGCTGCCCGCGCGGACCATGTCCTTCAAGGCCGACTGCATCGACGCCCACAACGACACCGTCACCCTGGACGTCCGGCGCTTCGGCTCCACTCCCGTGAAGGGCTGGCTCGTCCTCGCCGACGACTTCGGCTCCTGGATGGCCTGGAACCGGCAGGACCAGGCTCGCTGGGAGCTGCTGGACAACCGGGTGCTGATCGAGCAGCTCGCCCGGCCGCAGGCCGCCAACCCGGTCGCCATGACCGCGCGCAGCAGCGCCCAGCGGGTGGTGGACGCCCTCAGCGACGTCGAGCCGCTGTTCGCGGTCCAGGGCCCGCCCGGCACCGGGAAGACGGAGGTGACGTCCCGGGCGATCGTGCGTTACCTGGAGAAGGAGCCCGCCGACCGGGTCCTGGTGTCCACCCAGTCAAACTTCGCCCTCGACAACATCGCCGAACGGCTGCTGCGCAAGCTGGGCCTGCTCTCCGGCGACACCGCGGTGGCACAGGCCCACTCGAACGTGATCGCCGTACGCGTCAGCAGCCTCCGCCGCGAGGACAAGGTCGACGAGCTCGTCAAGCCGTTCCTGATCCACCACCTGGCCGAGCGCACCCAGCAGCACATCGTCGCCCGTACCACCGAGAAGCTCGCCGACCCCTACGTCGACGGCGCGGAGAAGAACCTGCTCGCCACCTGGCGGGACGTGGTCAAGGACAGCCTGCCCGAGCTGATCGACCGCTTGCACCGCGCCGCCAACCTGGTCTTCGCCACCTGCTCCTCGGCCACCCCCGACGCGCTCGCCCAGGCGGCGGACACGGACCTGTTCAACTGGGTCGTCATCGAGGAGGCCGCCAAGGCGTGGCCGAGCGAGCTGGCCATCCCGCTGGCCCGCGGCATCCGTTGGTCCCTGGTCGGCGACCACCGGCAGCTGCCCGCCCACCGGCGCCGCGAAGTGCTGGACTTCCTCGACGTCTGCGCCCGCTCCGAGAACGAGGACCTCAGGCTGCACGGCCGGCGCAAGGACACCTACCTCAAGGTCTTCGGCGTGTTCGGCCACCTCTTCGAGGACGACCCCGACCGCCCGGTCAAGGACCCGCCCCGGCACACCCTGCGCACCCAGTACCGCATGCGGCCCGCCATCGGCGAGATCGTCAGCCGCGTGTTCTACGCCGTCTCCCCACCCGACGAGGCCGGGCACGTCGACATCGACGCCCAGGGTCTGCTGAGCACCGGCCGGGACGACACGCCCGTGCTCACCTCGCCCAGCCCCCAGGCGGTGCTGTGGCTGGACACCGGGCAGGTCTCCGACTGCTCCGAAGAACCCGCCTGGCGCAACCCGGGCGAGGCACGCATCGTCAGATCCGTCCTCCAGTCGCTCAGACCGCGCCCCGTGCCGGGCCGCGACGGCTACGGCGACCACCCCGTGGCGGTCCTCACGCCGTACCGGCGGCAGCTGGAACTGTTCAACTCCTGGGGCGAGATCCGCCCGCACGCCTCCACCATCCACGCCTTCCAGGGCCGCGAGGCCAACGTCGTCGTCGTCTCCCTCGTCCGCGACCAGAAACGCGGAGCCGCGGACCAGCCGTGGCGCAGCATCGGCCACCTGCACGAACCGGAACTCGTCAACGTGCTGTTCTCCCGCGCCCGGGAACACCTGATCGTCGTCGGCTCCTTCGAGCACTTCAAGGCCAACGGCGGTCCCATGTGGGCGGACGTGTGCGCGCTCGTCAAGCGCTACGGCACGGTCGTCCCCGCCGGCGAACCGGGGGTGATCTGATGCCCGCCCTGCGGATCTACCTGCCGTACGAGGCCGTGCCCGTGCGGGTGCAGCTCGGGTACGGCGAGACGGTGTCCCGCGTCGAGGCCACCGTGCTGCGCGGCATCGTCGAACTGTGGACCGCCCAGCAGGGACCGGCGTCCCGCGGGGTGAGCCTCAACCGGCTCTCCCAGCTGTTCGCGCTCGACGACCGGATGACCCTGCACCTGGTGTTCGACCTGTGGCGGCGTGACTACGTCACGCTGGACATGTACGGCGCCGAGGTCGCCCCGACGCCCGTCGTGCTGAACGCCTTCGCGCAGGGGAAGGAGAGCGAGCTCAGCGGCGGCGAGTTCACGCTGGAGACCCTCGACGTGTGGCTGGACCGCGTCGGCGGTCATCTCACCGGCCGCTCCGGCGCCGGCTACGTCCCCGACCGCGAACTCGCGGTCCCGGCGAGCCCGCTGTTCACCGCCACCGTCGACGACCTCAGCGGCAGCGACCTGGTGCGGGCGGTCCGCGAGACACTCGCCGAACGCGCCAGGGGCGCCGACGCCGCGCAACCCGCCGACCGCCCCCGGGGCCGCAACCTGCGGGTGCTGGAGGCCCGGCTGCTGCCCGCCCACCAACTCAGCGGCGCCAAGCGCACCATGTGGTTCCCGGTCGACATCACCGTGCGGCAGGACCCGGAGAGCGGCGCGGTGCGGGTCACCGTGGTGCAGGACTCCCGGCGCAGCCTCGCCCACTGCGAGCGGATCGGCCGACTGCTCACCGAGTTCCTCGAACGGCGGCCCGAGCACCGCTTCTCCAAGCGGCTGAAAAAGAGCTCGGAGAACCGGCTGGCCGACCCGCCGTCCCTGGAACGCACCCTCGTCCGGCTCGACACCCTGGCCGGACAGGCCCTGACCGCGGCGGCCGGCACCCGCGAGGCGCTGCACGAGAGCCTCGTCGAGGCGCTGCGCACCGCCCGCTCACAGGTCGGCGCCCGGGTGGACGGGGAGGCCGAGGTCCGGCTGGTGGGCGCGCACAAGGACTACCGCGACGCCCTCCGCGAGGTGATCGCGGCCGCCGAGCGCCAGGTCGTCCTCGTCACCTCCACCGTCCACTCGGAAGGCCTGTCCGACCTTCTGCCGGCGCTGCGGGCCGCCGTTGAACGGGGCGTGCAGATCGTGCTGCTGTGGGGGCGCGGACACAGCGACACCCTCGAGGCCCGCGCCGCCAACGCCCTGGAGGAACTGCGCTACGCGGCCGAGGCCCACAACCCGGAGGCCAGGAACACGACCTGGCGCGAGGACCCGACCGCGGGCCCCGGCGACGACACCCCGCCCGGGCCGGACGGCGTCACCGCGGTCCCGCCGGACGGCGGCAAGGCGGAGGAGCCGGGGAAGGCGGCCGTGCTCGTGGCGCGCCGCCCCGCCAACGTCAACGCGAACATGGTGGTGGCCGACAACCACACCGCCCTGGTCGGCGGCTACGCCTACCTCGGCCGGCTCGACCGCAACGCCCGGCAGCTCGGCGCGCTGGTCACGGCCGCCGAGCAGGGCTGTGGCAGCGAACCCGTCGAGGCCATCCTGCGCTGGGTGCGCCGGGCCATGCCGGACGCCGCGACCGCCTCGGCCGTCTACTTCCGCGAACGCGACTTCGGCCGCCGCCCCGACGACTGGAAACTGCCCTCGCAGCGGCTGGCCTGGTCCGAGCTGCCGTCACCACTGGAGCAGGACACCGGCGCCTCCGACACCGCCGTACGGTCCTGGGCGCTCGCCTGGCGGACCTGCGCGGAGGAGGTGCGGCGGCACCTGGAGGCGCGCGCCCTGCCCTCGGTGACCCTGGTGGAGGACTCCGCCCACCGCGACGCCCTGTGGGAGGCGGTGCGCTCGGCGACCGCACAGATCGTCCTGGCCAGCGAGTACATCGCGCACACCGTCGTCAAGCAGCCGCTCCTCGCCCTGCTGGAGGAACGGGTGCACGCCGGCATACGCGCCGACGTGCTCTACCGGCACGTCCGCAAGGACGGCGCCGACGCCCGCGAACTGCTGGAGAAGGCGCAGGCGGCCTTCCCCGGGTTCGGCCTGCACCGGGGTGACTCCGCCGCCCGCGCCCTGGTCCGGGACGACGACCTCGTCGTCGGCAGCTTCGACTTCCTCTCCCACGAGGGCGCCTTCGGCGGCCGTCCCGGCCGCCGGCCGGCCGCCGAGGTCAGCCTGCGCGTCACCGGCGGCGGACTGGCCCAGCAGGCCGCCGCCCTGCTCGGAGCGGCC
>NZ_JBLEBI010000240.1:0-8255 GCF_047340315.1 Streptomyces sp. AF1A | reverse complement strand
CCCGCACCGGCCTCGACCTCGCCGACGCAGCTGTGCGTGCTCGTGCTGTGCCTCGGCTGATCCGGCGGGAAGCGGTTCCCGCGCGCCTTACGGAGTCATGACGTGGTGGGCGCGCCCCGCGGGCGGGGTGCCCCGCGCGTCTAGCGTGGCCGTATGCGTGTACTGGTCACCGGCGGTGCCGGGTTCATCGGGTCCCATGTCGTCGACGCGCTGCGCGAGAGCGGGCACGAGGCGGTCGTGTACGACGTCCGCGACGACCCCGGCGCGGACGTGCGGGACGCGGAAGCGGTGACCCGGGCGCTCGCCGGGGTGGACGCCGTGTGCCACCAGGCGGCGATGGTCGGGCTCGGCAACGGCGTCGCCGACGCGGCCGACTACGTCTCGCACAACGACCTGGGCACGGCCGTGCTGGTCGCCGCGATGGCGCGGGCGGGTGTGCGGCGGCTGGTACTGGCCGGGTCGATGGTCGTCTACGGCGAGGGCCGCTACACCTGCCCGCGGCACGGTGTGGTGCGGCCGGGCCCCCGGGCGGTGCCCGACCTCGACGCGGGACGGTTCGAACCGCGCTGCCCGGCGTGCGGGGAGGAGCTCGCCCCCGGCCTGGTCTCGGAGGACGCCCCGGCCGATCCCCGCAACGTGTACGCGGCGACCAAACTGGCCCAGGAGCACCTGGCCGCCGCCTGGGCCCGCTGCACGAACGGCGCCGCGCTGTCGCTGCGCTACCACAACGTGTACGGGCCCCGGATGCCGCGCGACACCCCGTACGCCGGGGTCGCCTCCTTCTTCCGCTCCGCGCTCGCCCGCGGGGAGGCACCCCGCGTGTTCGAGGACGGCCGGCAGCGCCGGGACTTCGTGCACGTGCGGGACGTGGCCGCCGCCAACGTCGCCGCCCTGGAGGCGGACGCCGCCCCCGGTGTCCTCACGGCCTACAACACCGGCAGCGGCACGCCCCGTACCGTCGGCGAGATGGCACGGGCGCTCGCCGACGCGTGCGGCGGCCCGGAACCGGTGGTCACCGGGCAGTACCGGCTGGGCGACGTACGGCACATCACCGCGGACTCCTCGCGCCTGCGGGCCGAGCTGGGGTGGAAGCCCCGGGTCGGATTCGACGAGGGGATGCGGGAGTTCGCGCGGGATGAACTGCGGGAGGAACCACGGGAGGAACGGCCGGAGGACTGAGGCCCGCGGGGCCTTGCTAGGAAGCGGACGGCAGGGTCACCTCGAAGCGGCAGCCGCCGGGGATGTTGCGGACCGTCGCCCGGCCCTGGTGGGCCTCCACGATCCCCCGGACGATGGCCAGGCCCAGACCCGCGCCCGCCGGGGGCGTACGGGCGTCGGTGCCGCGCCAGCCGGTGTCGAAGACGCGCGGCAGGTCCTCGTCGGGGATGCCCCCGCAGCCGTCCGTGACGGACAGCACCACGCCGTCGTCCGTGCGCTCGGCGGCGACGGCGACCGTGCCGTCGGCGGGCGTCCGGCGGATGGCGTTGACCAGCAGGTTGCCCAGCACGCGGCTCATCTCCCTGCCGTCCACCTCGACCGGCACGGGCTCGACGCGGTCCCCCACGAGACGCACCCCGTGCTCGCGGGCCAGCGGGTCGGCTCCCGCGAGGGCGTCGCCGACCAGGTCGTACAGGGAGATCCGGGACAGGCTCAGGGACAGCGTGCCCGCGTGGATGCGCGAGAGTTCGAAGAGGTCCCCGACCATGTCGTTGAGCCGTTCGACCTCGGCGCGGATCTGCTTCAGATAGCGGTCGGGGTCGGTGGCCACCCCGTCCTCCAGGGCCTCGGACATGGCGCGCAGCCCGGCGAGCGGGGTGCGCAGGTCGTGCGAGATCCAGGCGACCAGCTCGCGCCGGGACGTCTCCAGGGCCCGCTCGCGCTCGCGTGATTCCGCGAGTCTGGCACTGGTGGCGGCCAGCTCCCGGCTGAGTTCCTCGAGTTCGGCGGTGGCGGGCCCGTCCGGCGGGGCGAAGGCGCCGCCGTCGCCGAACGAGCGGGCGGCGTCGGCGAGTTCCCGGCTGCGGGCGACCACCCAGCGGCCCAGGAGGAGCGCGGTGGCGAGCGAGACCACGGCCGCCATGGCGACGACGGTGGTGACGACTTTCAGGTCGTGCGGGGACAGGAACATCGCCCAGGCGACGGCCAGCGTGCCGGCCAGCATGGCGACGACCCCGACGGCGGCGACCACGGCGAGCGAGGCGGTCAGGGACCGCCGCCGGATCAGGCGCAGCACGCACGCCCCGGCCAGGCCCGTGGCCGCGGCGCCGGCGAAGGCGTAGAGAACGATGAGGAGGGTGTCGTTCATGGTCGGTCCACCGCCTCACCGGGCTCGAAGCGGTAGCCCACGCCCCACACCGTCTGGATCCGGCGGGGCCTGGCCGGGTCGTCCTCGACCTTGCCGCGCAGCCGGCGCACATGCACCGTGACGGTGGACAGGTCACCGAAGTCCCAGCCCCACACCTCGCGCATCAGGTCCTCACGGGTGTACGCCCGGCCCGGGTTGCGCAGGAAGAACGCGAGCAGGTCGAACTCCCTGAGAGTGAGGGAGAGTTCGCTGCCGTTCTTGGTGGCGCGGCGGGCGTCCGGGTCGACCGCCAGGCCGGCCGCCGCCAGCCGGTGCCCGGTGGCGGCGGGGCGGCTGCGGCGCAGCACCGACTCCACGCGCAGCACGAGTTCGCGCGGGCTGAAGGGCTTGGTGACGTAGTCGTCGGCGCCGACCTCCAGGCCCATGATGCGGTCGTCCTCGTCGCCGCGGGCGGTGAGCATGATGACGGGCACGGGGGCCCGGTCCCGCATCCTCCGGCACACCTCCAGGCCGTCCATGCCGGGCAGCATCAGGTCCAGCACCACCAGGTCCGGCCAGTGCGCGACGGCCCGGCTCAGCGCGGTCGGACCGTCGTCGGCCCAGTCGACCAGGTAACCGGCGCGGTCCAGGTAGCCGACGACGACCTCGGCGACGGTGGGGTCGTCGTCCACGACCAGGACCCGGGCCGCGCGGCCTGCGGCTTCCGCCCCGTGGGGCTCGTACTGCGGTTGCATGCCTCCAGCCTCGCACCGCGCGCGCTCCGCCGGCGCGGCGCCTGGTCGGCGTCCGCGTTTCGTAAGGAGCGGAAGTCCGGTATGCCCGGTTGGCGTTCGTAGGGTGAAAGCCGTGACGACCACTTCATCTCAGGTCGACGTGGTGCTGCCCTGCCTGAACGAGGCCGAGGCCCTGCCCTGGGTGCTCGCGCGGATCCCGGCCGGCTGGCGCGCACTCGTCGTCGACAACGGTTCCACCGACGGCTCGGCCGAGATCGCCCGCGCGCTGGGCGCGACCGTGGTGCACGAGCAGCGGCGCGGCTTCGGCGCCGCGTGCCATGCGGGGCTGACTGCCGCCGGCGCCGACATCGTCTGCTTCTGCGACTGCGACGCCTCGCTCGACCCCGCGCTGCTCGTGCCCTTCGTGAGGGATGTGCGCGACGGGGTGGCCGACCTGGTGCTCGGCCGGCGCCGTCCGCAGGGCCGCGGCGCCTGGCCGCTTCACGCCCGGGCCGGCAACCTCGCCCTCGCGCGGATGCTGCGCCGTCGTACCGGGCTGCGCCTGCACGACCTGGGACCGCTGCGGGCCGCCCGCCGCGAGGCGCTGCTCGACCTGGCCCTCACCGACCGGCGCAGCGGCTACCCGCTGCAGATGGTGGTCCGCGCGGCCGACGCCGGCTGGCGCGTCACCGAGCACGACGTGCCCTATCTGCCGCGCACCGGCACGTCCAAGGTGACGGGCACCTGGCGCGGTACCTGGCAGGCGGTGCGGGACATGCGCCGCGTGCTGGCCGAGGCTCCCGCGGTCGCGGCCGGGGCCGGCGGGAGGGCCGTACGGTGACCACCCTGCTCGTCATCGCCAAGGAGCCGCGCCCGGGGCGGGTCAAGACGCGGCTCAGCCCGCCGTTCACGCCCGAGGAGGCGGCACAGCTCGCCGAGGCGGCGCTCGCCGACACCCTGGACGCCGTGGCGGCCGCTCCCGCCTCCCGCCGGGTCCTCGTCCTGGACGGAGCTCCGGGACCCTGGCTGCCGCCGGGTTTCGAGGTGCTGCCGCAGTGTGCCGGCGGACTGGACGAGCGGCTGGCGGACGCCTTCGGGCACTGCCGCGGCCCGGCCCTGCTCATCGGCATGGACACCCCGCAGGTGACGCCGGAGCTGCTCACCGTGGACTTCGAGGACTGCGAGGCGTATCTGGGCCCTGCGGAGGACGGCGGCTTCTGGGCGCTGGGGCTGGCCGCCCCCGACCCGGCGCTGCTGCGGGGCGTGCCCATGTCGACGCCCACGACCGGCGCCGTGCAGCGGGAACGGCTGGAGAGCGCCGGGCTGCGGGTCCGCGAGCTGCCCCGGCTGCGGGACGTCGACGTGGCCGAGGACGCCCGCGCCGTCGCCGCCCTCGCCCCGCACGGCCGGTTCGCCGCCCGGCTGGCCCGCTGCACCCCGGCCTTCCCGCGGTGAGCGGCTCCGTCGCCTGGGCGGCCGCCGACCCGTACGCCGCCGCGCTGCGCACCGGCCGCGGCCCGCTGTTCCTGCGCCGCACCGACGGCTGGCTGCTCCCGCTGGAGGTGGAGCGTTGGTGCGCCCGGGCCGACGCGGTCGACCTGGCGGTGCTGGACCACTGCGAGGGCGCGGTGCTGGACGTCGGCTGCGGGCCGGGCCGACTGGTCGCGGAACTCGCGGCCCGGGGCCGTACCGTGCTCGGCATCGACGTCAGCGACGCCGCCGTGGAGCACGCGGCGGAACTGGGCGGGCCGGCGCTGCGCCGCTCGGTGTTCGAGCCGCTGCCGGACGAGGGCCGCTGGGACACCGTGCTGCTGATGGACGGCAACATCGGCATCGGCGGGGACCCGGCCGCGCTGCTGAGGCGGGTGGCCGGGCTGCTGCGGCCGGGCGGTCTGCTCGTCGCGGAGACCGTGCCGGTCGACGTCGACGAACGCGCGCAGGTGCAGGTGGTCGACGTGGCCGGCGGCCCGGACGGCACCGGTGCCCCGTTTCCGTGGGCCCGCCTCGGCACGCCGGCCCTGCTGCGGTACGCGCGCAGGGCCGGCTGGCGGCCGGTCGCTCAGTGGGGCGCCGGCGCCCGGTGCTTCGCATCCCTGCGCACACGCCACGCCAGCAGCAGCGCCGAGCCGCCGAAGAGCACGGCGGTGATCAGCAGCCAGCGGGTGAGGAAGCCGTCCACGGACTGCCCGGTGGCCGACCGGTAGCGCCGGTCCACCATCCCGCTGATCAGCGGGAACCAGACGAGGAGCAGCAGGCCGGACAGCGCGGCCGGGACCCGCACGTACGGTGTCCAGCCGCGCCGCCCGGCCGTTTCCAGGCCCCGCACGACGGCCCGGTCGGCGAGCGCGTACAGCGGGAGCAGGACGAGGTCGTGCAGCAGGGCGGCGCCCACGATCCACAGCGCCACCTTGAACCAGTCACCGGCGAACAGCCGGACGCCGGCGTAGGCGGCGAGCGCGAACGAGCAGGCGAGCAGCAGCAGTTGGAAGGGGCTGCCGAGCGGCACGCGACGCGGCATCACAGGTCTCCGAAGGTCAGCCGGGCCACCCACTTGGTGTTGAGCACGCCGGGCGCGGCGGGCACGATGACACGCGCCGGGTGGCCGTGGTCGGGGGACAGTTCCTCGCCGTTGACGTACAGGGCGAGCAGGGAGCGCGGATCGGCGACCTGGTTGGCGCGCAGGGCCGCGCGGCGGAAGGCACCGTGCCGTTGCAGGGACTCCACGAGCACGTCCGGCGGATGCCCGTCGTACCCGACGAGCGCCGCGAGGTCCCGCAGCCGGACCCCGCGCCACCACTGGTCGGCCGTCGACCAGCCCTCCACGCAGGCGATCGGCAACGACGCACTGTGCAGGGGCAGCCGCAGCAGCTCGGTGCGGCTGAGCCGGACGGTGCCGGTGCGCCCGGTGACGACCAGACGCCAGGCGTCCTCGTGGGTGTCGGCCGCCGTGATGCCGGCGTAGGCGGCCGTCTTGTTGATCTGGAAGCCGTTCGGGCCGCCGGCGGGATCGGCCGCGCCGTGCGGTGCGAGCAGGGCGGTGCGGCGGAAGGGGCCGCCCAGGCTCTGCCCGACCGTGGTCAGGAGCAGCAGCAGCGAGCCACCGCCGACGAACCACAGCGCGCCGCGCCGGGAGACGGTGGCCGGGGCGGGGCGCGGGGAGACCAGGTCGCTCTCCTCGTGCCGTCGCCGTACGGCTCTGATCGCCGTCGGCGTCTTCAGCGCGGCGTGGGCGACGAACGCCGCGAAGAACACCCAGGCGCCGTAGAAGTGCAGCGGGTAGAAGGAGCCCGGGAAGACGTAGTCCAGCTGGACGTTGAGCACTCCGGTGATGAACTCGAACAGCCCGCCCCCGACCAGCAGCACCAGCGAGATCCGCTCCAGGGCGTGGGTCAGGGAGCGGGCCGGCGGCAGGGTGAACAGCCGCGGCACCACCGACCACAGCTTGGCCAGCAGCACCGGGATCAGTGCGATGCCGAGCGTGACGTGGACGCCCTGGGTGAGCCGGTACAGCCACACCGGGTTGGTCGGCCAGGCGAACAGGTAGAAGCCGAGGGCGCCCTTGTCCGGGGTCATGTCGTTCACCCGGGACAGGCCGGGGTTGTAGGCGGCGTACGACACCAGCCCGGTCACGAACAGCACCGTGATGCCGACGAGCAGGACGAGGCCGAGCACGGAGGTGAGCCACGGGCCGCGCAGAGGGCTGCGCCAGAAACCCGGGGAGGTGGGGAGCCTGTGTTGGTCGCGCATGCTCCGACCGTAGGCCGGAAAACGACCGGGACCGGGTGCGCGACCGGTGACGAAACGCTGACGTCCGGCCCGGACCGCGCCCGCGCGCCGCCCTTCCGGCCTAGCGTTCCGGTGTGACCCGCTCCCTTCGCCGCGATCTGTGTGCCGCCGGCGCCGCCGCCCTGCTCGTGACGGCGGCCGCGCTGGTCGGCCGCCACATCCAGGACACCCGCCACACGCTCTTCGTGCGCTGGCCGCCGCTGTTCGCCACCTGGGACCCGCATGTCGGCCCCGGCACCCCCGCCGCCCTGGCCGTGGCGGCGGCCACCGTGGTGTACGGCCCCGCCCTGGCGGCACGTCTTTCCTGGCGTGCGGTGCTCGCGGCCGCCTGGGCGACCGCCCTTGCCTGGATCCTCTCCCTCGCCCTGATCGACGGCTGGCGGCGGGGCATCGCGGGCAGGCTGACCACGACCAACGAGTACCTGCGGGTCATCGGCCGCTTCCACGACATCCCGGCCACCCTGCGCGACTTCACCCACCACATCGTCAGCGGCTCACCCGCCCCCTGGCCCGCCCACATCGCCGGCCACCCCCCGGCCGCCACGCTGACCTTCGTCCTGCTCGACCGGATCGGGCTGCGGGGCGGTGGCTGGGCGGGGATGTGGTGCATCGTCGTCGGGGCGACCGGCTGCATGGCCGTGCTGATCGCGGTCCGCGCCCTCGCGGGCGAGACGCTCGCACGGCGGGCCGCCCCCTTCCTGGTGCTCGCGCCGGCCGCGGTGTGGCAGGGCGCGTCCGCCGACGGCTACTTCGCGGCCGTGGCCGCCTGGTCGGTGGCCCTGCTCGCCGTCGCGCTGACGCGCCGGTCGCTCGTGGCCGCGGCGGCCTCGGGCCTGCTGTTCGGCCTGACCTGCTATCTCTCCTACGGCCTCACGCTCTTCGCCCTCATCGGTGCGGCGGCCGTCGTCCTCGGCCGTGGCGGCCTGCGGGAGCGCCCCTCGCTGCTGCTGTGCCTGCTCGCCGGACTGGCCGTGTTCCCCGTCGTGTTCACGCTCGCGGGCTTCGACTGGTGGCAGGCGTACCACCTGCTGGTCACCCGCTACTACCAGGGCGTGGGCGGCACCCGCCCGTACGGCTACTGGGTGTGGGCCAACCTCGCCTGCGCCGCGGTCATCACCGGTCCGGCCACGGCGGCGGGCCTGGGGCGCACCACCGCCGCGCTGGTCCTTCGCCGCGACCGCGTTCCCGCCGGCCCGGACGCCGCGCGGATGCGTCTCGCGGTCCTCGTGTCCGCCGCGCTGGTCGCGTTGCTGGTGGCCGACCTCTCCGGCATGAGCAAGGCGGAGACGGAGCGCATCTGGCTGCCCTTCGCCCTGTGGCTCCTCCCCGCGTGCGCCCTCCTCCCCCGCCCGCGTGCCTGGCTCGCCGGCCAGGCGGTGCTCGCCCTGCTCGTCAACCACCTGCTGTTCACCGGCTGGTGACGGGTCGCGGGCTCAACCGCGCGTGCCCCC
>NZ_JBLEBI010000024.1:0-63123 GCF_047340315.1 Streptomyces sp. AF1A | reverse complement strand
GGCAGGGTCAGCGCGGGGACCGTACGGCGGCGCACAGCGGAGCCGTGGCGCCGTACGACCGTCAGTTCCTCGGTGGCGGCCTCGGTGCCGGTGGGCAGGGGGCCGCCGTCGGGGTCCCAGAAGGCGATGCGGCCCTCGCGCGGGACGGGCGCGGGCAGATAGACGGACGCGAGGCGCGCCGGGACCGGGTGCCCGGTCTCGGCGTCCCGGGAACCTGCGGTGCGCTCGGCCACCGCAGCCGTGCCGCTCATACGTCCTGCCACCTCCCGCCCGTGCGTCGGATCAGACGTATTCGACTCTACGGGCGGGGTCTGACAATCGGCCCCGGCCCGGCCGCGGCCCGCACACCACCGGCGCATCGGCCCCGGCCCGGCCGGGGCACCGCACCACCACCGGCGCATCGGCCCTGGCAACCGGCCGGGGCCCGCAGACCACCGGCGAATCGGCCCCGGCCGGGCCGGGGCTTGCGCACGACGGGTGTATCGGCGCCGACGGCCACCCCGGGCCCGCGCCACGGCCGGCGTGCCTCGCCGGAGGTCTCGCGGCTACGGCACCGTGCGCGAGACGACGTACACCATCGGGTAGTTGGGGTCGGACATGTTCACGACCACGTCCTGGGTGGGCGACGGGTTCTTCTGCACATGGCTCAGGCCCCACCATGGTTCGGTGCCGGTGAAGTTCCAGCCGCTGACCTTCCGGTCGCGGGCGCCTATGGCGATGTCGTCCTTCTTCAGCTGGTCCCGGCGGGTGCCCATGGACTCCAGGAAGCTGTCCAGGCCGGCCGCGTTGGTGCGGAACTCCACGTAGAGGCGGCTGGTCTTCCAGTTGTTCGTCTCGTAGTAGGCGATGTAGTCGGCGGGGTGCGGCACGGTCACCTGGTAGAGGCGGCGCTGCACCCTGGACGGCCAGCCCGCGGTGAGGCCGGTCGCGGAGTAGGCCGCCTCCTTGTCCTTGCCGCTGTTGCGGCTCTGGTTGGCGGAGATCACCAGGTAGCCCGCCGGAACGCCGATGAGCAGCACGATGATCAGCAGGGTGAGCGCCCTGCGTCTGGCCTTGTGCCGAGGGTCCTCGACGCGCCGGCCCGGCTGCTGCGGCGGGGCGGCCTGGCGGGGCAGCGAGGCGGTCATGCGGTGTCCCGGTCGCGTCGGGCCTGGGCGTACCGCTCGTAGCGCTCGTATCGCTCCACGCGGCGCCGCTTGGCGCGGCGGAAGCGGCGGGCGACCAGCCGGGCGAGGTCGGCGGCGCCCACCATGCCGGCTTCGGGGCCGAGCTGGGCGCGGGTGATGCGGGCCTCGGGGCGGTAGCCGCGGCCGGTGAGATGGCGCTTGAAGGCGTCCCGGGCGGGGCCGATGAGCAGGTCGTCGGCGGCGGAGACGCCGCCGCCGATCACGAAGCAGGAGGGGTCGAGGGCGGCGGCGAGGTTGGCGATGCCGACGCCGAGCCACTGGCCGATGTCCTGCAGCAGCTCCACGCACATGGCGTCGCCCTCGCGGGCCAGCTCGGTGATCAGCGGGCCGGTGATGTCACCGATGTTGCCCTTGACGCGCTCGATGATCCCGTAGGCCACCGGCGAGTCGGCGGCGGCCAGCTCGCGCGCCTCGCGGACCAGCGCGTTGCCGGAGCTGTACTGCTCCCAGCAGCCGCGGTTGCCGCACGGGCAGCGGTGGCCGCCGGGCACGACCTGCATGTGCCCGAACTCGCCCGCGACGCCGTACTTGCCGCGCTTGACCTGGCCGTCCTCCAGGATGGCGCCGCCGATGCCGGTGCCGAGCGTGATCATCACGAGGTGGTCCTCGCCGCGTCCGGCGCCGAAGCGCCACTCCGCCCAGGCGGCGGTGTTGGCGTCGTTGTCCACGAGGACCGGCACGGACAGCCGACCGCTCAGGCGGTCCCGGAGGGGCTCGTTGCGCCAGGACAGGTGGGGGGCGAACAGCACGCGGTTGCGCTCCGCGTCGACCCAGCCGGCCGCCCCGATGCCCACCGCGTGCACGTCGTGCCGGTCGGACAGGTCCAGCACCAGCTCGACAATGGTGTCCTCGACGACCTTGGGGCTCTTGGACTTGTCCGGGGTCTCCGTGCGGAGCTTCTCCAGGATGTTGCCGTCGGCGTCCACGACGCCCGCCATGACCTTGGTGCCGCCGATGTCGATGCCGACGGTGGGGACACGGGGGGCAGTCAGGTGTGACCGGCGTTCCCTGGTACCCACCGTTCGCAGGACGGGGGCTCGGCGGGAGCCGATGGGGGCCGTGAGGTCGCGGTAGGTGCTCATCGGGCTCGATTGTGCCTCACCGTGGGGTAAGGGCGTGGTACGGGGAAGGGGGAGCGGTGCGCCCTCGGCGCCGGGTGCGGTGTGCGTCGTGGCCGGGCGCGCCCCGAGGCACGGCCGCGGACGGGTGCGGCCCGGCGCCCCTAACCACGTTGCAGTTCGTGGCGCAGAGCGTCCAGGTCGGAGCCGCCGGCCATCTGCCGGGTCAGTTCCTCCAGCGTTGTTTCGTCCCGTGTGTAATTGCCCACCATCGTGCCCCGCCTCAGGAGCACGAACCTGTCCCCCACCAGGTACGCGTGATGCGGGTTGTGGGTGATCAGAACAACACCCAGGCCCTCGTCGCGTGCCGCGGCCACATATTTCAGGACCACACCGGACTGCTTCACCCCCAGTGCGGCCGTCGGCTCGTCCAGGATGAGGACCTTCGCCCCGAAGTGGACGGCCCGGGCGATCGCCACGCACTGGCGTTCGCCGCCGGAGAGGGTGCCGATGGGCTGGTCGACGTCCCTGAGGTCGATGCCCATGCGGAGCAGGGCCTCCCGCGTGGTGCGGCGCATGAGATCGGTGTCCAGGCGCTTGAAGGGCCCGACGCCCTTGCGCGGCTCGGAGCCGAGGAAGAAGTTGCGCCAGACCGGCATGAGCGGGACGACGGCCAGGTCCTGGTAGACGGTCGCGATGCCGCGGTCCAGCGCCTCGCGCGGGGAGGAGAAAGTCGTCTCCTCGCCCTCGATGCGCACGGTGCCGCCGTCGTGCCGGTGCAGGCCCGCGATCGTCTTGATCAACGTCGACTTGCCCGCGCCGTTGTCGCCGAGGACACAGGTGATCTCGCCCGCGTGGACCTCCAGCGAGACGCCCTCCAGGGCGCGGACGGTGCCGTAGTGCTTGCTGACGTCGGTCAGCTCGACGAGTGTCACTTGGTCGCCTCCGCGCGCTTGCGGACCCAGGCGTTGAGCAGGGTCGCGAGGAGCAGCATCGCTCCGAGGAAGAACTTGAACCAGTCGGGGTTCCACTCGGCGAAGACGATGCCCTTGCTGGTCATGCCGAACAGCAGGGCCCCGACCGCCGAGCCGACGGCGCTGCCGTGGCCGCCGGTGATCAGGCAGCCGCCGATGACGGCCGCGATGATGTAGATCAGCTCGTTGCCGACGCCCTCGCCGGACTGGACGGCGTCGAAGGAGAAGAGCAGGTGCTGGCCGGAGACCCAGGCGCCGAACGCCACGCCCATGTACAGGCCGATCTTGACCTTGGCCACGGGTACGCCGACCGCGCGGGCCGCGTCGGCGTTGCCGCCGACCGCGAAGATCCAGTTGCCGGCGCGGGTGCGCAGCAGGATCCAGGAGGCGAGGGCGACGAGCGCGAGCCACCACAGGATGGTGATCTTGAAGTCGACGCCGCCGACGGTGAGCGTCGAGGCGAAGACGGCGCGGGCGCTCGGGAAGCCCTCCATGTCGCCGATGGTCTTGGTGGAGACCGTGCCGTCGATCAGCTTGGTGAAGCCCAGGTTCATGCCGGTCAGCATCAGGAAGGTGCCCAGAGTGATGATGAAGCTGGGCAGCCTGGTGCGGGTGAGCAGGAAGCCGTTGAAGGCGCCGACGGCCAGGGTGACCAGGAGCGAGACGGCCACGCCGACCCAGGTGTCGGCGGTCATCTGGTAGCTGAACATCGAGGAGACCAGCGCCGAGGACGTCACGAGGACGCCCGCGGACAGGTCGAACTCGCCGCCGATCATCAGCAGGGCCACGGGTACGGCCATGATGCCGATGGTCGAGGAGGCGTACAGGACCGTGCTGAGGCTGGAGGCGCGCAGGAAGCCGTCGGCGGCGCAGGCGAAGAAGACGAAGACCGCGAGCGCACCGACGACCGAGCCGAGCGCGGGGCGGGTGAGCAGCCTCCGCAGCGGGGAGGTCTGCAGAATCCTTTCGTCAGAGGTCGTCCCGGCCGTTCTCTGCGTGGTCGCGGTCATCGGGTGCCCCGCTCGGTGTACTTCGCCAGCGCGGCCGCCTGGTCCTTGGTGATGATCTGCGGGCCGGTCAGGACCGGCTTGCCACCGCCGAGGACGTCGCCGTTGTACTTGTACGCCCACAGCAGGTCGACCGCCTCGTAGCCCTGGAGGTACGGCTGCTGGTCCACGGCGAAGCCGAGGGTGCCGTCCTCCAGCTCGGCCGCGACCTTGGCGTTGAGGTCGAAGGTGTCGATCTCCGCCGTGCTGCCCGCGTCGTTCCTCGCCTTCACGGCGGTGTCGGCGTAGGGCGCGCCGAGGGTGACGACGGAGTCGATGGAGTGGTCGGCCTGGAGCTTGGCCTCGACGGCGGACTGCACGTCGGGCATGTTCGTGCCGTTGACGTAGAGCTTCTGCAGCGTGCCGTGGAAGGTCTTGGCGACGCCGTCGCAGCGCTGCTCGTGGCCGACGTTGCCCTGCTCGTGCAGGACACACAGGGCCCTCTTGCGGCCTCGCTGGTTCAGCTCGTCGCCGACGGCCTCGCCGGCGATGGTCTCGTCCTGGCCGATGTGGGCGAGGGCGCCGAAGGCCTTGGACTCCTCCGATCCGGAGTTGACCGTGATCACCGGGATGCCGGCCTTCTCGGCGCGGGCCACGGCGGCCTTCATGGCGTCCGGCTTGGCGAGGGTGACGATGATGCCGTCGACCTTCTTGTCGACCGCCGCGTCCACGAGCTGCGCCTGCTGCTGGGCGTTGTCGTCGTGCGAGTACAGGAAGTTGATGTTGTCCTTGACGGCGGCCTGCTTGGCGCCGCTCTGCACGATGTCCCAGAAGGTGTCGCCGTCCCCCGAGTGAGTGATCATCGCGAAGGTCCAGCGGGGAGTGTTCACCGCCGCCCTGCCCTGGGCGGCGGCGGCCCTGCGGGCGTCCTCGGCCCGCTTGCCGCCGGTGCTGCTGCAGCCCGCGAGGGACAGCGACAGTGCCCCCGCGAGCGCGATGCCTACCCAGGTCCGAAACCGTGCCACGAGGCCGTGCCCTTCTTGCCGTGTTCGTACGTACGCGAGGGGCCGGTGATTCCTCAGCGGCCCCAAACGCTCCAGTATCGAACATGGGAAACGCCCCTGACACGGCCGGGGCGTGGACACCGTTCGCATTGTCCGGACATTGTGACCGGTGTCGGCCGGCTCGTCAGGAGCGGACGAGCAGCTGGAACTCGAAGGAGTACCGGGTCGGGCGGTAGGTGTGGTCGCCGAACTCGACCGCGCGCCCGGTGTCGTCGAAGGTGGTGCGCTGCATGGTGAGCAGCGGGGCGCCCTCCGCCTCGGCGAGCCGCTCGGCCTCGGTGGCCGTGGCGCCGCGGGCGCCGATGGACTGGCGGGCGCTGTGCAGGGTGATGCCGGCGGAGCGCATCAGCCGGTACAGGCCGGTCGCCTCCAGCTGGGCGGTGTCCAGGTCGAGCAGTCCGGGCGGCAGGTGGTTGATCAGGTAGGCCATCGGCTCCCCGTGCGCGAGCCGGAGCCGCTCGATGCGGTGCACTTCGGCGCCCTCGCCGACGCCGAGCGCGGCGGCGACCGCGGCGGAGGCCGGGACGACGGTGTTGACCAGCACCTTGGTCGCGGGGCGCTGACCGGCCGCCTCCAGGTCGTCGAAGAGGCTGCTCAGCTCCAGGGGGCGCTTGACCTGGCTGTGCACGACCTGGGTGCCGACGCCGCGGCGGCGCACCAGCAGCCCCTTGTCGACGAGGGACTGGATGGCCTGGCGCACGGTCGGCCGGGACAGGCCGAGCCGCGCGGCCAGGTCGATCTCGTTGCCCAGCAGGCTGCCCGGGGTGAGGCTGCCGCGCTCGATGGCGGCCTCCAGCTGCTGCGAGAGCTGGAAGTACAACGGAACCGGCGAGCTACGATCCACACTGAGGTCGAGCGACACGGTCGGGTCCACTTCTGGTTTCGGCACGGGCCCGAGCGTAGTCCCGTGCCTGGTTGACGGGAAGTTGTGTAGTCCGATTGTCCGGACATTTGCATTGACAGGGCACGGGCTCCGCCCTCACTTTGTTTCCATGCGCATCGGGGTCATCGGTACGGGCCGCATCGGCACCATTCATGCGAACACGCTCAGCCGGCACCGCGAGGTCGGGTCGCTGATCCTCACGGACACGGATCCGGCGCGGGCACAGGAGCTGGCACACCGGCTGGGCGAGACGGCGGCGCCGGGGACGGACGAGATCTTCAAGTGGGGCGTGGACGCGGTGGTGATCACCACGGCGACGGCGGCCCACGCCGAACTGATCGGTCGGGCAGCACGCTCGGACCTGCCGGTCTTCTGCGAGAAGCCGATCGCGCTGGACCTCGCGGGCACGCTCCAGGCGCTCGCCGAGGTGGAGGCGGCCGGGACGGTGCTGCAGATGGGTTTCCAGCGGCGGTTCGACGCGGGGTACGCCGGGGCCCGGGACGCGGTGCGCACGGGACGGCTCGGGCGGCTGCACACCGTACGGGCCATGACGTGCGACCAGTCTCCTCCCCCGCCCGAGTGGCTGCCGCTGTCCGGCGGCCTGTTCCGCGACACGCTGATCCACGACTTCGACGTGCTGCGGTGGGTGACCGGCCGTGAGGTGGTCGACATCTACGCCACCGGGTCGGACGCCGGTCCCGCCATGTTCCGCGAGTACGGTGACGTCGACACGGGGGCGGCGCTGCTCACGCTGGACGACGGCACCCTGGCCACGGCGACCGCGACCCGGATGAACGGCGCCGGGTACGACGTCCGCATGGAGCTGGCCGGGGAGCGCGACACGGTCGTGGTCGGCCTGGACGACCGCACGCCGCTCGCCTCCACCGAGCCGACCGGGCCCCCGCCCGCGGACAAGCCGTGGAACGGGTTCCTGGAGCGGTTCGGGTCCGCCTACGAGGCCGAGCTGAGCGCGTTCGTCGAGGTGGTGCTCGGTGCGCGGCCCAACCCGTGCGACGGCCGCGAGGCGCTGCAGGCGCTGCGGATCGCCGAGGCCTGCGAGGTCTCCCGCCGCGAGCGGCGGCCGGTGGCACTGGCCGAGATCCCGGACCGGGTGCAGCCGTCGCACGACTGAGCGGGCGCCCAGATCGCGTGGAGCGAGTGCGTGCGGCCGTCTCGTGCCTGGGCGCGCGCCGCGATCCCGCATCGAGTGCGGCCGTCGTACGACTGAGCGCGCGCCGGGATGTCCGGACCCAGTCCAGTCGCAGGGCCGAGCGCGCGCCGGGATCGCGGAGCGGGTGCGGCCGTCGCACGCGCGCGCCCGCTACCAGCGGATCGGCAGGCTGCGCACGCCCCGCATCAGCATGCCCGGCAGCCACTCGCCGGGCGGGCCGTCCAGGGCGAGGCCGGGGGCCCGCTCCAGGAGCGACCCGATGGCGACCCGGCCCTCCAGCCGGGCCAGGGGCGCTCCCAGGCAGTAGTGGATGCCGTGCCCGAAGGCCAGGTGGCCGCGTGTGTCGCGGCGGATGTCGAAGCGGTCCGGGTCCGCGAACCGCGCACCGTCGCGCTGGGCCGCGGTGAGCCCGATCATCACGTGGTCGCCCCGCGCGATCGCGGTGCCGGCGATCTCCAAGGGCTCGGCGGCGAAACGGAACGTGGCGTTCTCCACCGGGCCCTCGTGGCGCAGCATCTCCTCGACCGCGCCGTCCAGGAGGCCGGGGTCGGCGCGCAGCGCGGCCAGCTGATCGGGATGGGTGAGCAGGGCGAGCACGCCGTTGCCGATCAGGTTGACGGTGGTCTCGTGGCCGGCGATCAGCAGGAGGAAGGCCATGCCGCGCAGCTCCCGCGGGGAGAGGCGGTCGCCGTCCTCGGCGGTCGTGCGGATCAGGTCGCTGAGCAGGTCGCCGGTCGGCCCCGCGCACCTCTTGTCCTCGATCAGCTCGGTGAGGTACTCGCCGAGCCGGACGACGGCGTCGTACTCGCTGTCTCCACTCGTCGGGGCGACCACTTCGGTGGACATCTTCCGGAACTCGGCGCGGTCCATCTCGGGAACGCCGAGCAGTTCGCAGATCACGGTGATGGGCAGCGGGTAGGCGAGGGACTCGATGAGGTCGGCGCGGCCGTGCGGCAGCATCTCGTCGAGCAGTCGGTCGGTGATCCGCTGGATCCTGGGCCGCAGTTCCTGCACCCGGCGCATGGTGAACGCGCGCGTGACGAGGCCGCGCAGGCGGGTGTGCTGCGGCGGGTCGGCCACCAGCATGTGCTTGCCGATCAGCTCCTCGTCGAAGAAGGTCGCGCCGATCCTGGCGCCGTCCTTGGCCAGCCGGGGGTCGGCCAGGGCGGCGCGGGCCTCCTCGTACCCCACGACGAGCCAGGTCTCGTAGCCCGCGTCGGCGCCCTGCATCCGGATCCGGTGCACCGGACCCTGCTCCCGCAGGCGGGCGTACACCGGGTGGGGGTCCCGGCGGAACGCGTCCCCGGACTCCCCGAGATCGACCACGTGGTGCCTGTCCATCCGCTCCCCTTCCGGACTCCCCCCGAGGCTCACCGGGCACCTCCCGATACCTCGACAACGTCCGGGGCGCCCGCGCAGTGCCCCGTCCTCCGTCAGTCGCGCAACCGGCCGGACGTCCTTGGGAAATGACTGCGTCCGATGAGTTGACGTCGAGCCTCCGAACGGCCGGTTCAGCCGACGTTCGTGGAGAACAGGCCGCCGGTCGGACCCTGCTTGTCGCCTCCCTGCGCCTTCCGCAGGGCGTTGGCGAGGCTCTCGATGGTCAGCGACTGCAGGATCACCCGGCCGCTCCCCTCCAGGGTGGCCAGGGACAGGCCCTCGCCACCGAAGACGGCGTTCATGATCCCCTGGCGGTTGAGCCCGCCGACGCGCTGGACGCCGTACTGGATGCCCTCCTCGAAGGCGACCACGCAGCCGGTGTCGACCTCGATGCGGCCTCCGAAGTCCGCCGGGTTCAGGTCGATGAAGTTGCCCGCGCCCGCGATGATCACCGTGCCGTACCCGGTGAACTTCTCCAGGATGAAGCCCTCGCCGCCGCTCATGCCGGTCCGGCCGCCCGCGAAGGCGATGCCGAAGTCCACGGTGGACTCCGCGGCCACGAAGGCGTCCTTCTCGGCGAACCACGCGCGCGTGCCGTCGAGTTCCAGGGCGCGCATCTCACCGGGGAGCACGCCGGCGAAGCCGACCGTGCCCTGGCCGCCCTGGGCGGTGAAGTACTGGAACGCCAGGGACTCGCCCGCCAGCATGCGCTGGCCCACCTGCATGGCGGTGCCCATGGCCTGGCGCAGCAGGCCGCCCATGCCGCCGCCACCGCCCTGCTGCTGCCCGCCGTTGCCGGACGGGCCGGACAGCCTCGTCTCCATGGTCACGTTCGTCGTCTTGAACAGGAACTTCCCCGCCTCGCAGTACACGGTCTGGCCGGGCTGCAGGTTGACGACCGCCATCTGCATGGCGTTGCCGACGATCTCTTGCTGAAGGGTCACGTCACCGACAACGCGGGGCCGGACCGGAGAGTTCCACGCGCCGCGGAGATCGGTGTCCGCTGACCGCCAGGGGGACGACGTCGGGGCGGCCGGGATGGAGGCATGACAACCCATGGAACTCCGGACGGCAAGGTCGCCCTGGTGACCGGCGGCAGCCGGGGCATCGGCGCGGCGGTCGCGCTGCTCACGCGCGCGTGCGGGCGGGGCGGCCGGCCCACGCGGCACGCGCGCGTGAGGAGCGGCGTCTCGCATCGCCGGCCGGACAGTGCCGGGTCCCCGCGCGCGGAAGAGGCCCATCACGGTGACCTGCGAGCAGACCGCCCGGCCGCCGCACCCCCGCACACGGGTGAAGCGCCCTCCCGGGTCGACGTGCACGCACGAGTCGAAGCGGTGGCCCCGCGCGCGAGCGCGGGAGGAGCGCCCATCCAGGAGACCCTGCTGTGAGCCGATCGAGCCGTGCCCCCGCGCGGGGGGGAGCGGGTCAGCCTCCCAGTTCCTGGTGGCGGGCGGAGAGGCGGGCCGCGCCGTCCTCGGTCAGGGAGCCGAACAGACGCAGGCGGGAGATGCCGCCGTCGGGGAAGATGTCGATGCGCGCGTGCGTGCCGACCGCCGGGGACGGGAGCACGAAGCGGTGGTCGGTGTCGGGCTGGAGGCGGGTGCGCGGCAGGATCTCCGTCCAGTCGCCGTCCTCGCCGTCCCGCACCGAAACCGACGCCCACCCGGCGCTGTTGCCCTTCAGGCACGCCGTGTCGATCTCGACGGCACGGATGCGGGAGCGGGCGACGAGCCGGTAGCGGATCCAGTCGTGGCCCTGGTCGCGGCGGCGCCGGGTCTCCCAGCCGTCGTCCATCCTGCGGGAGCGGCCCGGCTGGATGGTGTTGGTGGCCGGGGAGTAGAAGAGGTCGGAGGCGTCCTCGACCCGGCCGCCGTTCTCCAGGGCGACCACGTCGACGGTGCCGAGCGCCGCGAGCCACTCGGGGTCGGGAACCACCTCGCCGTGCACGCGCAGGCGGGCGATCCCGCCGTCGGGGTACTGGTTGACGCGCAGGTGCGTGAACCGCTGCTCGACGCCGACCTCGAAGCCGTTCGCCGCGTGCCCGCCGACGGGCGTGCGCGGCACCAGCGACGTCCACTTGACGTCGTCGCCGAGCAGCTCCGCGGGGGACGGGGAGCCGGGTACGCAGGCTCCCTCGACCGACACGGCCTGCGGGTGGTTGCCGCGGAAGTGAGCGGTGTCGACGACGATCCCGCGGATCACCCCGGGCGCGCCGAGGCGGACCAGCGCCCAGTCGTGGTCGTCGGCCGCCGGCCAGGGGTGCTCGGCGCAGGCGCCGCGCCGGCGGCGGGTCTCCCAGCCGTCCATGATCTTGCCCTTGTGCCCGAAGTGCTCGGGGTCGAACTCGGCGCGCTCGGGCGCGAGCAGGTTCTCCCGCTCGGCGAAGAACTCGTCGTTGGCGGCGACGACACCGGCGCCGAGCCGCCGGTCGGCGAGGTTGGCGTAGTGGGTGAAGGGGAAGTCGGCCGTGCGGTAGTCCGCGTACGGGTCGCCGCCTCCGTAGGGGTTCGCGTCGCCGGTGAAGCTTGGTGTCGCCGTCACGGTGATCAAGGGGTCCTTTCTGGAGTCGGCCGGATGCGGTGTGGCTCACTGGGGGCGGTCGAGCAGCGCGCCCTTCGGTTCGGTGAACGCGCCGTCCGCGACGATGCGTTCACCGCGCAGCCAGGTGGACTTGACGACGCCGTACAGGGTTCTGCCGGCGTACGCGGTGACCCGGTTGCGGTGGTGGAGGCCGGCCGGGTCGACCGTGAAGGTCTCGTCGGGCGCGAGGACCGCGAAGTCGGCGTCGCGGCCGGGGGCGATGGCGCCCTTGCGCGCGTCGAGGCCGACCAGGGCGGCCGTGCGCGCGGACATCCAGCGGACGACGTCCTCCAGGCCGTGGCCGCGCCTGCGGGCCTCGGTCCAGACGGCCGAGAGGCTGAGCTGGAGACCGGAGATGCCGCCCCAGGCGGTGGCGAAGTCCTCGGTCTTGAGGTCGGCCGTGGAGGGCGAGTGGTCGGTGACGACGCAGTCGATGGTGCCGTCCGCCAGCGCCGCCCAGAGCAGCTCCTGGTTGGCGGCCTCGCGGATGGGCGGGCAGCACTTGAACTCGCTCGCGCCGTCGGGGACTTCCTCGGCGGTGAGGGTGAGGTAGTGCGGGCAGGTCTCGACGGTGATCCGGACGCCCTCGGCGCGGGCGGCGCGGATCAGCGGCAGCGCGTCGCTGGAGGACAGGTGCAGGACGTGCACGCGCGCGTCGAGGCGCCGGGCCTGTGCGACGAGGGCGGCGACGGCCGTGTCCTCGGCGTCGCGGGGGCGGGAGGCGAGGAAGTCGGCGTACCTGGGGCCGCCGTGCTGCGGGGCCGCGGCCAGGCGGCGCGGGTCCTCGGCGTGCCCGATCAGCAGGCCGCCGAAGCCGGCGATCTCCGCCATGGACCGGCCGAGTTGCTCCTGGTCGAGGTGGGGGAACTCGTCCACGCCGGACGGGGACAGGAACGCCTTGAAGCCGAAGACGCCGGCGTCGTGCAGCGGGCGCAGGTCCTTGACGTTGCCGGGCAGGGCGCCGCCCCAGAAGCCGACGTCGATGTGCGCCTTGTCGCGGGCCACGTCCTGCTTGAGCCGCAGGTGATCGACGGTGGTGGTCGGCGGGAGCGAGTTGAGCGGCATGTCGATCAGGGTGGTGATGCCGCCGGCCGCCGCGGCGCGCGTGGCGGTCCAGAAGCCCTCCCACTCGGTGCGTCCGGGGTCGTTGACGTGGACGTGGGTGTCGACCAGACCGGGCAGCAGTACGTGGTCGCCTACGTCCTCCAGGCGCGCGGTGGCCGGGACCTCGGCGTCGTACGGCAGGACGGCCGTGATCCTTCCGCCGGACACGGCGACCGTGGCGGCGCGCGTCCCTTCCGGAGTGATGACGCGCGTCGAGCGCAGCACCAGTTCAGCGTCGGACACCCGAACCCCTCTCTGTACGGCCGTTTTACGCCCAGGAACCGGGATGTACACCCACGTAACGGATTTCAACGTTCTGTTGAAGGAGTCTTCACTCCCCCTTCTCCGCCGTCAAGAGGCACACTTCTGGAGGGGAGGCAGCGGGCACCCGCCCTGGACGTTTCCACAAAGCGGAATTATGATTCCAAGTAGCAGAACGTAGCCACGCACAGGCGGGGAGGCGACCGGCTGCCCGCTAGGCTTCTGCCCCTCCTGTCCGTCCCGAAAGGAACGCGCCGTGCCGACGTCCAGCGCCAGCACCACCGACTCCGCGAAGTCCGCCAACGGAGGCGGGGTCCAGTCCCTCGAGCGCGCCTTCGACCTGCTCGAGCGGATGGCGGATGCGGGCGGCGAGGTCGGCCTGAGCGAGCTGTCCGCGGCGAGCGGGCTGCCGCTGCCGACCATCCACCGGCTGATGCGCACGCTGGTCACCTGCGGATACGTGCGCCAGCAGCCGAACCGGCGGTACGCGCTCGGCCCCCGCCTGATCCGGCTCGGCGAGTCGGCGTCCCGGCTGCTCGGCACCTGGGCCCGGCCCTATCTGGCCCGGCTGGTGGAGGAGACCGGCGAGACGGCGAACATGGCGCTGCTGGACGGCGACGAGATCGTGTACGTGGCGCAGGTGCCGTCGAAGCACTCGATGCGGATGTTCACGGAGGTGGGCCGGCGGGTGCTGCCCCACTCCACCGGTGTGGGCAAGGCCCTGCTGGCCGGGGTGCCGGACGACGAGGTCCGGGCGCTGCTCGGGCGGACCGGGATGCCCGCGGCCACCGAGCGGACGATCACCACGCCCGAGGCGTTCCTGGCGGCGCTGGAGGACGTGCGCCGGCTGGGGTACGCCGTCGACGACAACGAGCAGGAGATAGGGGTGCGGTGCCTCGCGGTGTCCGTGCCGGACTCTCCGACGGCTGCCGCGATCTCGATCTCGGGCCCGGCCGGGCGCGTGACGGAAGCGGCCACCGAGAAGATCGTTCCGATCCTGCAGCAGACCGCCCTGGAGCTGTCCGAAGCACTGGCGAACTCGGGCGCCTGAAAATTCGGGGCCGGCGCATCCGGCCCGAGCCGAAGCGGCCGAGGTGCCCGCGAGCTCCGCGCCTCAGGTGCCCGTGCCCGGCGACTCCCCGAACAGGTCCACCGCCTCCCTGACCCCCGTCAGCCCCGGCGCCAGCGCGCTCACCGAGCCGATCGCGCCCGCGATCAGTAACAGGGACCTGCGCAGGCGCGGGATCTCCGGAGCGCCGCCCGCGGCCATCGCGGCCAGGGCCGCCAGTTCGTCCTCGGCTATGGCGCGGTCGGGGAAGTCCGCGGGGAGCGCGGCGAGTTCGCGGCGCAGCCGGGCCACCGCGGTCCGCAGTCCCGTCACCCTCGGGTCCTCGTCGCTGCCGGTCACCGGCCTCTGCCCCAAGCTCCGCAACACAGCCCTCCCCAGGCGCGCCGTCGTGCGCGGGTCAGTAAACGCCACCCGGCCCGGCACGCGCCACCGTACGGACAGAAATTCAGTCCTCCCGGTTCCGGACCGATACCGCTGTTGTTTCACTTTTCCCCCGCGTCGGCGACTAGGGTCGCCGCCATGCCGTACACCGCTGTGGTCTTCGACTTCTACGGGACTCTGACGCCCAGCATCCCCGCTCCCGTCTGGGTCGAGCAGGCCGCGCGCAGCGCCCAGTGGCTCGATATCCCCGCCGCGATCTGGTCCAAGGCGTGGGACGAGTCGTTCCCCGAGCGCATCGTGGGCGCCCTCGGCGGTGTGGAGGACACGGTGCGCACCCTCGCCCGCCGTTGCGGCGTCGATCCGGCCCCCGACGCCCTGGCCGCCGCGTGTGCCGCCCGGCGCGCCGCGCAGCGGGAACTGTTCACCTTCCGATCGGACGCGCTTTCCGTCCTCGGACAGGTGCGCGGCCTGGGCCTCGGGGTGGGCGTACTGAGCGACTGCAGTGCGGAGTTGGCCGAGCACTGGACCGCTCTGCCGGTGGCGCCGGCGGTGGACGCGGCAGTGTTCTCGTGCGAGGCGGGGCGCCGCAAGCCGGACCCGGAGCTGTTCCGCCTCGTCGCGCGGAGGCTCGGGGTCGCCCCCGGGAGCTGCCTGTACATAGGCGACGGCGGAAGCGGGGAGCTCAGCGGTGCCCTGGCATGCGGCATGACGGCCGTGATGCTGCGTGCGCCCGACTGGGCGGACAACGACGTGGTGATGCGTGAGGACGACTGGGCCGGGCCATCCGTCGGCTCGCTGTCCGACGTCCTGCCGCTGCTCGGCGCGGAGGGTGCGGCCACCAGTTAGTAGATGACCAAATACCTTTGCACGCCGCCGAGTCGACCGCTCGAAGCGGCACGAGGAGTGCACCACGGACGGCATCCGAGCCGCGGCCGTCCGGGCACACCCCGCCGCATCGCCCGCTACCAGCGGCCGGTGTTCCTCGCGGTCAGCACGATCTCGGACGGGACGACCGTCGGCGAGCAGGTGGCGGCGTACAGGACGGCGTCGGCGACGTCCCCGTAGGTCATGGCATTGCCGGCGGCGACACTGGCGCTCGACTCCTCGCCGACGGAATCGGGATAGACGGCGGTGATACGCAGGTCGGTGCCGCGCAACTCCCGCGTCAGGCCCTCGTGCAGTCCGTCCTGGGCGCGCTTGGCGAGGGTGTTGAGGGCCGTGTCCGGGAAGCCGGGCTTCGCGGAAGCGGCGGCCACGTGGACGAACTGGCCGGGCTCCGAGCCGATCAGTTCTCCGGCGGAACGGGCGACCAGAACGCTGCCCAGCACGATGGCGTCGATGTGCTGACGGATGACAGCGACATCCACCTCGCTGAGCGTGCCGGGAGTCCAGATGCCCGCACAGTGGACGATCAGGCTGACATGGCCCCGGTCCGCACGCAGTGCCCCGGTCCCGGCGGCCACGCTCTCCGGGTCGGCGACGTCCACCGCGCGCCAGGCGGCGGCTTCTCCGCCGTCGACCACCGCGCGGACACGGTCCGCGGACCGGCCCCACACCGTGACGTGCACGCCCTGGGCCGTCAGCCGTTTGGCCACCTCTCGGCCGGCTCCGCTGCCCCCACCGGTCACCAGGGCGTTCGAATGTCTCACGGAGGGTCCTCTCTGACGTCACATCAGTGGCTCGATACGCTCGAGCGCTGCGCCGGCGGCGTGTAGATAGTAGGGGACGGGGTGCCGTGCGTTCTCCCGGATGCACGCCTCGGTCATCTTGATGACGTGCTCGTCGCCGTGCTCGGCCGCCCTGCCCGCCAGTTCCTCCGGCGCGAGCGGGGTTGTCCCGACGTCCGGCAGCGGGATGCGGGTGGAGGGATGGTCGAAGGCCGCGACGATGACCGCGGAGAGCTGCCAGACCGCCGCGAACGCATTGCGGTGGTGGGCCTCGGGCAGATGGGGCAGCAGGAAGCGCAGCGCCGCGGGCGCGGTCAGGGCATGCACCAGGGGGATGGGGGCCTTGGGCTGGCGCACGAACACCCGGGCGGCGGCGCCGGTGAGTTCCCCGAGGGCCTGCTCCACGTCGACGGGCGGGCGCACCTCGGCGCACGTGTCCGTCAGCCGCGGCAGTGTCATGGCCGGGACCATGCGACCCATGATTCCCGGGCCGTCCGCGGGCACCTGGCGCGGCAGCCGGGGCAGGACCTCGACCACCTCGTCCACCGGCCGTGAGCCGTAGCGGGTCGGCCGCTCGGGGAACGCGTGATAGCGGCAGGCCCAGTACCCCAGCCCGCGGGCGAGTTCGTCCAGCAGCGGGGGGAGAGGCGGCTCGACCGACCGGCTGATGGCTCGGACCGCGTGAGCGGTGCGGATGATGCCGTGCGCGGCGGCCGCGGCGATTCCCGGGGACAGCCGGGGCCACCACAGGACCAGCACCTCCTGCCAGGGACGCTCGGCGAGTTCGCGCCGGAAGAAGTCGATCCAGTCCTCGACCCTGCGCACGTCGCCCAGGGCGCAGCGCCACTCCTGCTCACTCGTGCCGATGCGGTCGGTGGCCGAGTCCGCGGTGTCCAGCCGCCGGCGGTACACGTCCACCCAGGGGACGACGGTGGCGTCGTACCCCATGGCGATGAGGGCGTCCGACGCCATCGGGCCGTGGTTCGACAGATAGCCGTCGAATTCGCAGCCGGTGTCGCGGAGCATCTCGAGTGCTTCGAGGGAGGTTTCCAATCCGGCCTGCATCAGTACCCCTTGATGCCGTCGTGGTCGAGTGAGGGACGTTCCGAAAAGCTCGCCGAGACCGCTCCCGGGTTGCCGAGAGCAGACATATCACGGCCGATGCGCCGCTCATGCGCGTTCCACTCGGCCTGCTCGGCGGGCGGCAGCGCTCCTTCGACCGCGCACTGCCGCAGGCCGACGAGACCGAGGTCCGCCACGAGGGCCTCGCTCCAGCCCGGGCCGTCCCGCAGGATGTGAGCGACGAAAGCTGCCGACACCGCCGCTCCCGCACCGCTGGTGTCCGTGATCCGGGCTGCGGGCGGCGGAGTCCACCAGTGATGCCGGTCCGTTCCGCCCAGGCCCAGGCCCTGCCCGCCGGAGGTGATGAGCGCCAGGGGGCAGTCCGTTCCTTCGCAGAGCTGGCGGAACGCCGCCCTTCTGGACTTGGGCGAGGTCAGTTCCGGGATGCACACCTGAGGCAGGACACGGGCCGTCGGCAGCCGGCGCCGAAAGGCGAGGATCCGTTCACGGGCCGACTGCCCGCCGGTGCGGCCCAGGTTGACCACCACCGTGCCGACGGGACCGGCCGCGGCCACCACGTCCAGGCAGGCGGAGGCGAGCCAGGGATAGGCGTCGAGGTAGACGACGCTGTCGGCGAGCCGGAGCGCGTCGCCGCCCCCGCAGTCCCGCAGCGATGCGACGCCGGGGGCCGGGCAGTTGAACCACACGCGTTCACCGTCGTCGGTGCTGATCTCGATCTCCGTCGGTTCACCGCGCCACGGTCCGATGCGCACCGGATCCGACCACCGGCGCAGCAGGGTGAGCGCGAGCATGTCGAGCGGCCGCCGCCCGGGGTGGGAGAGCACGTGCCCCGCTCGCACCCCCAAGCCGTTCAAGTGAGCGGCCACGAGCGGTGCGTCACACGTGAGGGTGGAGCCCAGGGGCCGGCACACCTGGCCGTCTCCGTCCCCCCTCGGGAGTCGAGCGACGCGCAGCCGGCCGAGCACGGCGAGGTATCCGACGACCACGACGGCCGGCGGCGCCGTCATCGGTCCCGCCTGGCGACCAGCCCGTGCGAGGTCCAGCAGTACGTTCTCTCGTGTCCCCAGTGCTCGGAGTAGGGGATGCCGCCCTGCCGGGCACGGATCGAGCAGCCGGCCCGCCGCAGTACCTCCGCGATCTGGTCAGGACCCAGGACGCGGCGCGGCCGGGGGGTCTCGACTCGCCAGGAGTAGAGGTCCGTCAGGATCAGGTGGCCGCCCGGGCGCAGCGCCCCGGCGAGCCGTTCGGCCGCCGTCAGCGGTTCGGTGAACAGGCTGACGGTGTTGCATGCGATGACGAAGTCGTAGTCGCGGTCCGGGGGATACGAGTCCTGCCAGTACTCCACCAGCGGCCTCGGCCGCGCTTCCCTCTGCGCCGGTTGTGCGACCGGGGCCGCGCCCCCCTCCGGCACCGCCACGACCTCGCTCGCCGGTGCCCGGCACTCGAACCAGTCGATGCCCGGCGCACTCCGGTCGAACGACACCCGGCGCGGCAGCGTCAGCGCCGCCCCGCCGTGCAGAAGCGCGGCGAGCACCAGCGACTCGAGCGAGGTGTCACCGACCCAGAAGCGGCCCCGGGGACGCATGGACATCACGTCATGGGCCAGCCGGCCGACACCGGCGCCGACCTCCGCCACCTTGATCCGCTCGTCCGGCCCGGACCGCGCGAACACCTGCAGCGCGCACCAGGCGCGCGGCGGCAGGGCGGGACCCGACGCCTCCGCGTCGCCGTCGGCCCAGTTGAACGACAGTGACCTGGTCAGCCGGTGCCAGTCGGAGTAGTCGTGATCGGCGTCGTGCGTCTTGTCGTCGTCGGTCGCCGCCTGCGAGCCCTCCGTCAGCGCGGCGGCCGTCTCGAGAACGCCGCGCAGAGCGGTGCAGGCGCCGGGCGGCGCGGCCGGTTCGATGCCGCCGAGGTCGTCGAGGAACGCGGCGAGACGGCGGGTGAAGCCGGCCAGAGCCGCAGGGGCGACGCGGGACAGCAGCGCCTCAACGCCGGCTGCCGCCGCTCCCGGCAGCGCTGTGCTCGGTGTCCTCATACCGCTCTCCCTGGGTGCCGTGGGCGGGAATGTGGGCGCGCAGCAGCGTCCCCTCCATGGACCAGAACGCGGCCGTGCCGTCCCAGCCCGCGCTGACGAAGCCGTCGTCCAGGGCCTGGACGGTCGAGACGCCGGGTTTGGCGTGCCAGATCAGCTGCCGCCAGCCGAGCAGCCCGCCGGTGGGAGCGAGGTACCAGAGGCACACGGTGCTGTCGTAGCTGCCACTCGCCAGGACGTCCCCGCCGGGCGAGACCGCGACGGCCTTGACCGACTTGACGTGGACGGCCGGAAGCCTCAGCACGCTTCCGTCGGCGGGGTTCCAGACGCGGACGTGCCGGTCGCGGGAGGCGACGGCCACCCACGGCCGGGTGAGCGGGGCGGCGACCGCGTTGACGAGCACCAGGTCCTTCGCGCGGTAGCGGGCGGCTTCGGTCAGGCCCTCGGCCGGCTGCCACGCGCTGAGCGTGTTGTCGGAGGAGCCGGCGACCAGGAGTCCGGCGCCGGGGCACCAGACGAGCGACTTGACAGGACCGCGGTGGGCGGTGACGCGGCCGGTCTCCTCGCCCTCCGGGGTCCAGCGACGGAGCACACCGTCGTAGCCGCCGGAGACGAGGGTGCCGTCCGGCAGTGCCGCGAGGGCGTTGACCGGGCCTCCCGGAGACCGGGCCAGCAGCCGGGGCTCTCCGGCGTCGGGGACCACGGTGATGTGGCCCAGATAGTCACCGACGACGAGTTCGCCGCGGCCGTCGTGCCGGATCAGTGCGGAAATCAGCGTCGGGAGCCGATGAGCGGGGCGGGAGCCCAGCAGGCCGACCGCTCCGCAGTCCTGGCCGGCGTACACGCGTCCACCGTGACCCGTCGCCAGCACATTGATGCTGTGCGTGTCTGCGCCGGCCTCGGGTCCGGCTCCGGCTCCGGTTCCGGTTCCGGTTCCGGTTCCGGTTCCGGTTCCGGAAATGGTGTGCAGAAGGGCCCGACCGCCGAAAGAGCCCGTCACCAGGGTGTCGTCGTCGAGCAGTGCGCACGAGCGTTCCCACTGCTGGGCGTGGCGGACCACGGCCCGCAGACGCCTGGACGTCGTGTCGTAGACCCGTACGGCCCCGTCGTACGACGCGCCGAAGACCCGGCGTCCGCTGGGCGAGAAGCCGACCTTGCGTACCGAGGCGCCGGCCTCGGGCATGGCCCGCGCGACGTCCCAGCCGGCGGACTCCCACAGCCGCAGCCGTCCGTCGTCGCACCCGGTGGCCAGGAGGCGCTCGTCGGGGGACCAGGCCAGGGTCTCCACGTCTCCGGGGTGCGCCAGCACCTGGCAGGACGTGAGGTTTGACGTTTCCCAGACCCGGACCGTCGAGTCCTCGGAGGCGGTGGCCAGATACCTGCCGGAGGGGGCATGGGCGACGGCGAAGACGCCGTGCTCGTGCCCGTCCAGCACGGTGGGCGGGCCGCCGGAGCCCAGCCGCCAGAAGTACACCCCGGTGTCGTTGGCGTCGCAGACCGCGGCCAGCACCTCGGGGTCACGTGGGTCCCAGGAGATGTCGTTCACGTCGTCGCCGTGCGGGCCGAGACGCTCCAGGACCATGCCGGTGGCGAGGTCCAGCACGTAGGCGAAGCAGTCGGCGGCCGCGACCGCCACCCGGGTCCCCGAGTGGTCCACGGCCACGGAGTTGACCAGGTCCGCGAAGCGTACGGCCCACACGATGTGCCGCGACGCCGTGTCCCAGCGGATGACGTGCCCGTCGTATCCGCCGGTGACCATGACCTGCGGCACCGGTCCCAGGTCCACCGAGGTGACGGCGGAGAGGTGGCCGCCGAGCTCCTTCTGCGTCCGCCAGAGCGTCGCCTCCGGTGACATCACCGGGGACGTCGGCGGGGACGTCACCGGGGATCGCGCGTCAGATACGGCCGACATCGCCGTCCTTTCCGTCGGTGGGCTGACCGGTGCCGGGCGTGCCACGGGCGTTTCGCCCCCCCCTCATTCCCGGTGCCTGGGCGGCCGGGGGGCAAGAGGGAAACAGGTCGCGAGGATCTCGCGGGTCCGCGCGGCCGTCAGATACGCGGCCGCGGTGTGAAAGTCGAGCAGTCCGATCGCCGTCTCAATGTCCTGGTCGAGGTCGAAGTGGGCCGTGAGAGGCCTCGGTACGGCCACGACGTCACCCGGATCCGCGATGTTGACCCAGCGGCGGACGTTCGGGGGGCGCCGCCCGCGGGCACCCGCGGAGGGCGTGAGGCGATCGAAGACGATGCGCGGCATCCCCAGGGGCGACCCCAGGGTGAGCAGCAGGTCGATCGGGACGTCCGGAGTCGTCCACAGCGCCTCGTAGGCGACCACCGACCCCAGCGAGTGCGCGACGACCACTCTGGGCCGTTCCTGGCGGATGGTTCGGGCGACGTGGTGGCGGGCGGCCGTGCGGGCTTCGTTGACACCCGGCCGCAGGTAGGCGGCCACCTCCCAGAAGAAGGTGGCCACGAAGGGCCTGAGGAGGGCTTCGTTCAGGCATCTGACCCTCGCTATGCGGTCGACGACCATGCGCAGAGGGAGCGTCAGGTGTCCCTGCACCGCCTGCTCGTCCACCGGCTCGATGCACGCCGCCCAGTCCCGCACCATTGACTGGACGTCCTGCGGCAGCCGGTCCAGATCGTCGCCGTGGCTCTGCGGTGTGACCGAGCGCAGGAACGGCGCGTAGTAGGCCACACGCAGCTTGTGGGAGGCCCCGTCGACCAGTCCGGCCAGGTGCTGTCCCCACTCGGACGACAGCCGGTCGCCGACCTCCTCATCGGGCCCGCGCGTGTAGTTGCCGACGCCGTGGACCCCCACTATGTCGCTCATGCCCCCAGCTCTCCGATGTCGTAGCCGCAGTCCAGCACGGCTACCTCGTTGTCGAATGCCACGACGACCGAGCCGTCCGGTCCCGCCGCGACCGACGTGCCCGGCCCGGGCAAATGGATCAGGCCCAGACAGCGCTTGTCCCCTACGTCCCAGACGCGTGCCGTGCCGTCCGAGCCGCCGCTCACGGCGATGAGGCGGTCTTCCGCCGTGGTCACGTCGATCGAGTCGACGGAGTCCTGGTGCCCGGCCAGTGCTCCGAGCAGCCGGCGTTGCCTGATGTCGATGACGCCGACGGTCTTGTCGAAGCCGGCGGTCATCAGTACGGGGCGTCCGTCCAGCTCCGCCAGCGCGAGGTCCCACACGGTGCCGGCCGAGGTGATCGGTGTGCCGGTCTCGGCCCTGGTCAGCAGGTCCCAGGTGCGGATCGTCCCGTCCCCGCCCGCCGTGGCGGCGATGGGGCGCCCGTCGACCGTCCCGCACGCCACGGACCAGGCAGGTCCGGAGTGCGAGAAGCCCTCGGACAGGCACTGCCCACGGATCAGGTCCCACATGAGCACCGAGCCGTCGCCGCCGACGCTCACCGCCATCGAGCCACCGTCGAAGGTGCTGGTGGCCAGCGCACGCACGGAAGTGCGATGGTGACCCCGCAGCAGCCGGTGCGCGCCCGAGCCGGGGTCCCAGACCCGCATCGACCCGTCGCTCGCGCCGATCACGGCGACGAGGGCGCCGGACAGCACGGCGGTGTCCAGGGCCCTGACGCAGTCCGCGGGCACGCGCAGGGCCCGGAGCTGCCTGCCGGACGTCCCGTCCCACAGCCGCACGGTTCCGTCCCGGCCCGCCGACACCACCGAGGGGCGCCCGTCGAGACGGGCGAACACCACTTGCCGTACGGCGGCGCGGTGCCCCGTCAGAGCCGCCGCCTCCGAGCCGTTCATGAGCTCCAGCTTTCTCAGCGCCCCGTTTTCCTCCGCGACGACGACGGCGCCCCGGGCATCGCCGGGCGCCGCCGTCACCGCATCGACGCGGGCGGTGTGCACGTGGACGGCCGTGGTGCCCCCGCCGGTCAGGTGCCAGGAGCGCAGACCGTCCGCTGCCGCCCCCACCACGACCGGACCGTCTCCCAGGTCCGCCGACGTCAAAGCCGACACCGGCCCATCCAGAGCGAGCGACCCCACCCGCACACCCCGAACCACATCCCACACATGCAAACCATCACCGGCCGCCCCCACCACCACCGGCCCCTCCCCCAAGTCCACCGACGTCAAAGCCGGATAGCGTCCCTGGCTCCCGAGTCGGCCCCGCTGGGTGCCGGTGACGAGATCCCATACCCGGCAACTGCCGTCGTCCCCACCGGAGATCAGCACAGGACGTCCGTGCAGCCGGGTGATGCCCACGGTGTTGACCGCGCCCACGTGACCGATCAGGTCGAACCGCTTCTCGCCGGCGGCGAGATCCCAGACACTCAGGGTGCCGTCGCTTCCTCCGGCCACGCCCAGGCAGAGTTCCGGCCGACCGTCCTGGCCGGCGAGCCGGACGGATTCGAGGGCGAGGACGGAGTCCGTGCGGCAGTCCAACGACAGGCGCTGCGTCTGTGCCGGGAGATCGAAGACCCGCACCACTCCGTCGCTCCCTCCGGTCAGCAGCCACGACTCCCCGGGCGCAGGGGCCAGGTGGGCCACCGCCAGGACGCCGCTTTCGTGGCGCGGGAGTTGGGTGTGCTCCGCCCCCTGAGCCAGGTCCCAGACGCGGACCGAACCGTCGTACCCTCCCGTCGCGACGAGGGCGCCGCACCCCGTGGGGGCCGTGATGCCCGTTGCCGACCAGGCGGGCCCCTGATGCCCCGGTAACGACGCCTTCTCGGTCGCCGCGGCGATGTCCCAGGCCCGCACCAGCCCCTGCCGGCCCGACGCCACCACCACCGGACGGCCGTCGAGGCGCACGCAGACGAGTGAGGTCACCGGTCCCGCGTCGACGGTGAGCGTGGCGACCTGCTCACCCGAGGCCAGGTCCCACAGGCGCAGACTGCGGTCGCTGCCAGCGGTCACCACGGCCGCCCTGCCGTCCACCTCGCAGCAGGCCACCGCGTTCACGGGTCCCCGGTGCCCCACGAGCCGTGTGTGCTCCCTGCCCGTTTCGAGGTCCCACACGGGGACGTCCTCCCGGGTTCCCGCCGCCACCACAACAGGGTGCCCGTCGACGGTGCCGCAGGAGAGGGACCGCACCTCCTCGGTGAGTCCCATCAGCGACTCGCACGGCAGCAGTTCCCAGGGAGCCCCCGTCACCCACCTCGGTTGCCAGGCCAGCGCCTGTTGCCGTGGCGGCCGGCTGAACCGCTGTGCGAGATGCGGCATCTGGTGCCGGGCGGCGTCGATGGCCAGTACGGATCGCCGGGCGTGCGCGTCGAGATGCTGATGGCAGCTCAGTGAGGCGCGGTAGACGGCGACGACGGATCGGCTGTCGGACGCATCGCCGGTCAGGTGCGCCCCGAGCGTGGCCGGATCCGCGTGCACGAGGAACTCCGTGTCCTGGGCCAGGGTGTTCAGCAGGCCGCAGGCGGCGGCGTGCTCGCTCATGTGCCGGAGCAGGTAGGGCGATGCCTCCTCCCAGTACAGGCCGCCGTCGTCCGCCCGGCCCACCAGATCCAGCAGACGGTCGAAGACGACGCGCTCCTTCAGCCGTTCCGCTGCTGCCGGCCTGCCGGGCAGCGTGCTCGCCGACCGCAGGTGATCGATGAGGGCCTGATGGAACAGCCGGTAGACGATGCTGCCGTCGACGTCCATGTCCCTGCGCAGATAGAACCGGGCCTCCTCCAGGGCGTCGCGGACATCGCTCTCGGCGGGCGCTCCCAGCGACGGGTTGGCGAAGAGGGGTGCGATCGCCCGGATCGCGGTGCGCGGCATGCCCTGGCCCCGTGCGAAGGCCAGGGCGCAGAGAATCGGGCGCACCCAGGGCGATGTCTGCCGGCGCAGGTCCAGGTCGAGGACCTCGGGCAGGGTGCCGGGCACTCCCGCGGCATCCGCCGGCGCCGCCCCTGCGTCCGCTCCTGCGGCCGTCGGGCCGCCCTGTTGGGCCAGGCTGTTCGCGTACAGGCCGGCGACCAGGAACTCTCCCCACTGCGGGCGTTCCTCGGCATGCCTGGCCGCCAGCCGGCCGGCGACCGAGCCGGCGATGGAGTCCCTGAGCCGGCGGTGGGACACCTGGCGGTACTCGTTGTTGCCGTTGAGCAGGTCGATCACATAGCTGCGCAGCGCGTTCTCGAGTTCGTCGCGGCGGACGTCGTCGAGGTCGATCAGGCCCTGCGCCCGTCGGGCGCGGGCCAGCAGCGGGTCGAACTGCTCCCAGGGCCTGGTGGCGACCAGCAGCCGGCAGCACGGCATGCCGTCCGGCCTGGTGCGGTCCAGGAGAGGTTCGAGCACGTGGGACATGACCCGGCCCGGGTCCTCGGCCTCGTCGAGCGCGTCCAGGACGAACACCAAGGGCTCGGGGAAGCGTGTCAGGGCATCGGCGAGGGCCTGCCCGGACGCGTCCTCGGCGGCGGTCGGCAGACCCGTCTGGCGTGCCACCGAGTCGAGGATCGCGTCGACGTTCTGGTCACGCAGGTGCAGGGCCACCAGATGAGGGTTGACGGAGGGGAGTTCGTCCCTGCGGTGGAACCACACGTGCTGTGTCGCTTCGTGGAGATCGGGGTGCGCCGAACAGACGAGCATGCCGAGCAGTGCGGACTTCCCGCTGCCGGGACTTCCGGTGACGACGCGAAGGGCTCCGGGCGATTCGCCGTCCAGCCAGCCGGTGAGCGTGGCCAGTTCTCGCTGCCGGCCGCGGAAACACCCCACCGCAGTACGCCGGTCCGGGCCACGGCCCAGTGCGCGTTCGTAGAAGTGCCAAGGGTCGACCAGTTCGTCGACGGAACCACAGAAGTTCGCCAGTCCGGGATTCAACATGCTCAGTGTGTGGTGCTGTTTCGCGGCGTCATGCGAGTATCCAGGGTTGGGAAAGAAAGGCAGGTCGACCTCGGCGGCAAGATCCACCGGCGTTCCGACCACGAGTTGCACATATCCGTCGCTGCAGAGGCGCTTGGTCTCCTTCCGTATGTTCTGGGCGATCAGCGGCAGTGGAATGAAGCGCTGCGAGGGGTGAATGTCGAACTCCTGGGCGTGCGCCCGCTCCAGCACGGTGCTCATGGCCTGCGTGAACCATCCGTTGAAAGCGGGCCGGTCGGGCTGGCAGCCGGCCAGGACCCAGGCCTGGCGCTGTTCGTCGTCCATGTCGCTCAGCCAGGACAGACGGGCGGCCTGGCCCGCCCCGCACACATCGACGAGGAACAACGTCACAGAACGCCCGGTGATCCGGCCGCCGTCGTGACCGGTCGCGTCACCGTCACGGTCCATGGCGTCGGACAGCCAGCTGTTCACGTCGGTGCGGGAACCGAAATTCCCGTCGGCCCCCACGATTTGGACCGACCTGTTCCGGCTCACGCCATGGCTCAGCACATGGACGATCAGCGCGTCACCCGGAGAGGAATCCGCAAGGGCATCCTCCACGAGATCGCCGATGCGCCGGGCCGTCAGGGCCGAGGGCGAAGGGCAGGGCAGCGGCGAGTAACCATGCGGAGCGAGCGAGTCGATCAACTCTCTGCTTCTGCGCCCGGCGAAAGGCAAGGGCGGAAACTCGTCATTTTCGAACTCGTCGACCGCAATGCTCAGGACGCGCCGTCTCACGCTTCGCCCCACCCCCCACGCCTGGGAGGAGCTTTTCCGTCGGCATGCCGCGGTAAACGGGTGCGGCCCACGCCTTCGGGCGGTTTGAAAGGAACAGCGGAATCCGGAATCCCGCATCGGTAATGGGGGCCGCGGACCGCGAAACCGGCGGTGGTCGGGTATGCAGGAGGTATGACACGCGTGACACGCACGGATGACGACACCGCCGGCGAGGTCGCCGGGCTGGTGCTGGCCGCCGGTGGCGGGCGGCGGCTCGGGGGGCGCGCCAAGGCGCTGCTCGGGCACCGGGGGCGGCCCCTGGTGGAGCGGGTGGTCTCCGTACTGCACGCCGCCGGGTGCACGCGGGTGCATGTCGTGCTCGGCGCGCGGGCTGACGACGTCCGGCGGCAGGCGCGCCTGGAGGGCTGTGTGCTCGTGGACAACCCGGAATGGGAGCAGGGGATGGGTTCTTCGCTCCGGGCCGGCCTGGATTCACTGAACCGTACGGGGGCCCGCGCCGCGCTGATCTGCCTCGTCGACCAGCCCGGCATCGGCCCCAAGGCGGTGGCGCGGGTGCTGGCCGCGTACGAGGACGAGCACTCCCTGGTCTCGGCCGCGTACGACGGCGTGCGCGGCCATCCGGTGCTCTTCGGCGCGGCCCACTGGCCGGGCATCGCGGCGACGGCCACCGGGGACCGCGGGGCCCGGGCCTATCTGAAGGCCCACGAGGACGGGATCCGGCTCGTGGAGTGCGCGGACGTGGCCGAGCCCTACGACATCGACACCGTGGCCGATCTGAGCCACCTTGAGTGAACGGGGTGGCACCGGGCGCCACCTTGCCTCGACCCGGAGATTCTCGACATCAACAAACCATTGAAGTTCCACGATGAGGAAACTACTATCCACAGATCAGAAGCGCCTGACCGTGCTGCGGGCGCTGACCGTCCTCTGCGTGCCACTTGGCACTCGGTGCCACCGCTGAAGGAAGTGACAGCTCATGTCCGCACCAGCGCCGTCCCCGCTGGCCATCGTCGACGCCGAGCCCCTGCCCCGGCAGGAGGAGGTCCTCACGGACGCGGCGCTCGCCTTCGTGGCGGAGCTGCACCGGCGGTTCACCCCGCGCCGTGACGAACTCCTCGCCCGCCGGGCCGAGCGCCGCGCCGAGATCGCCCGCACCTCCACGCTCGACTTCCTGCCGGAGACGGCCGCCGTCCGCGCGGACGACTCCTGGCGGGTCGCCCCGGCCCCCGCCGCGCTGAACGACCGGCGCGTGGAGATCACCGGCCCCACCGACCGCAAGATGACGATCAACGCGCTCAACTCGGGCGCGAAGGTCTGGCTCGCCGACTTCGAGGACGCCTCGGCGCCCACCTGGGAGAACGTCGTCCTCGGCCAGGTCAACCTGATCGACGCCTACACCCGGAACATCGACTTCACCGACGAGCACAGCGGCAAGTCGTACGCCCTGCGGCCGGACGAGGAGCTGGCGACCGTCGTCGTGCGCCCGCGCGGCTGGCACCTGAACGAGCGGCACCTCGTCGACGCCGACGGCCGCCAAGTGCCGGGCGCGTTCGTCGACTTCGGCCTGTACTTCTTCCACAACGCCCAACGGCTGCTGGACAGGGGCAAGGGCCCGTACTTCTACCTGCCCAAGACCGAGTCCCACCTCGAGGCTCGCCTGTGGAACGACGTGTTCGTGTTCGCGCAGGACTACGTCGGCGTCCCGCAGGGCACCATCCGCGCCACCGTGCTGATCGAGACCATCACGGCCGCGTACGAGATGGAGGAGATCCTCTACGAACTGCGCGACCACGCCTCCGGGCTGAACGCCGGCCGCTGGGACTACCTGTTCTCCATCATCAAGAACTTCCGGGACGGCGGAGCGAAGTTCGTCCTGCCGGACCGCAACGCGATCACGATGACGGCCCCGTTCATGCGGGCGTACACCGAACTCCTGGTGCGCACCTGCCACAAGCGCGGGGCGCACGCGATCGGCGGCATGGCGGCCTTCATCCCCTCCCGCAAGGACCCGGAGGTCAACGAGGTCGCCTTCGAGAAGGTCCGCGCCGACAAGGACCGCGAGGCGAACGACGGTTTCGACGGCTCCTGGGTCGCCCACCCCGACCTGGTGCCGATCGCCATGGAGTCCTTCGACCGGGTCCTCGGCGACAGGCCGCACCAGAAGGACCGGCTGCGCGAGGACGTGCACGTGACGGCCGCCGACCTCATTGCGATCGACTCCCTGGACGCGAAGCCGACGTACGCGGGTCTGGTCAACGCCGTGCAGGTCGGCATGCGTTACATCGAGGCCTGGCTGCGCGGCCTCGGTGCGGTCGCCATCTTCAACCTGATGGAGGACGCGGCCACGGCCGAGATCTCCCGCTCCCAGATCTGGCAGTGGATCAACGCGGGCGTCGAGTTCGAGAACGGCGAGAAGGCCACGCCCGAGCTGGCCCGCCGGGTCGCCGCCGAGGAACTGGAGGCCATCCGCCGCGAGATCGGCGAGGAGGCCTTCGCGGCCGGGCACTGGCAGGAGGCGCACGACCTGCTGCTGAGGGTGTCCCTCGACGAGGACTACGCCGACTTCCTCACCCTGCCCGCATACGAGCAGCTCAAGGGCTGAGCCTCACGCGGTCCCGTCCGAGTGGCCCAGGGACCTGCCCGGGGCCACCCGGTCGCGTACGAGCCGCTTCACGGCCGTGGGCTCCGGGAAGCCCTGCTCCTTGCGGTCCCACACCACCTCGTCGTCCACCCGGACCACGAAGACGCCTCCCGTGCCGGGCCTGAGGGACAGCTCGGCCAGCTCCGCCTCGAAGGTGGTGAGCAGTTCCTGCGCCAGCCAGGCCGCGCGGGGCAGCCAGCGGCACTGGGTGCAGTACTCGATCTGCACGACGTGGCTCATCGGTTGTGCCTCATCCGTTGTGTCTCATCCCAGGTGTACCGACCAGTCCTGCTGCGCCGCGGGCTTGCCGTGCAGGTCGGGGACGCGTTTCAGCCAGTCCGGGCGGCCCGCCTGCGTCCGCTCGGCGCGGGCGGCCTCCTCCGCCGCGAGCTCCTCGCGGCTCGGGAAGCCGGTGGGCAGCCACTGTGACGACAGCCGTACGCGCGCGAGGAGATAGCCGACGTACGCGTCCCGGACGTCGTCGGGCGTCGCGAACCCGGCGTCCTCGGCCAGCCAGGCGTCCGGCACCTCGGCGACGATGCCGCGCAGCAGCTCCTCGGTCACCCGGGGCGCGAGTTCGGCGTCGGCGGCGCGGACGTCGGGGCCGTACTGACCGAGGGCGTGGTGCCGGAAGTCGTACGTCCTGCCGGGGGTCGTGGTGTCCCAGCGGTGGTGGAAGACGAGCGCGGCGCCGTGGTCGATGAGCCACAGGCGCGGCGGCACGGTGCCGAAGGTGGGCCAGACCATGAGGTTGGAGCTGTGCACCGTGCGGTCGACGTTCACGGTCAGCGCGTCCAGCCAGACGATGCGGCCCGCCTCCAGCGGATCCACCGGGAAGACCCTGGCGATCTCCGGGGTGAGGTCGCGGGCGCCCGGCAGATAGTCCATGCCGAGGTTCACGCCGGCGCTCGCGCTGTGCAGGTCGCGCACCTCCTGGTGCGGCTCGGCCTCGGCCACCGCCGGGTCGAAGTGGACGAGGACCAGCTCCGGGAAGCGCAGGCCGAGCGCCCGGGCCAGCTCCCCGACGATCACCTCCGCGACCAGCGCCTTGTGCCCCTGCGCGGAACCGGTGAACTTCACGACGTACGTCCCGAGGTCGTCGGCCTCGACGACGCCGGGGACGGAGCCGCCGGAGCGGAGGGGCTCGATGTAGCGGGTCGCGGTGACCTCTCTCAACATGAGCGAAGACCCTGTCGCGCTGCGACCTTGCATTCCACGGCCACCTCCAAGGACGGTACGGCCCTTGCTTCCGGCCTCCGGCATGAAGTGAGCATAGTAACCAAGCGTGACAGACACCTTGTGAGCGTCGTGGAAAAGGTGAGGCTGGTCAGCCGAAGGACAGAACGGCGATCTCCAGACTCCGGTGTCCACGGGTGTCCCTTCGTCACCGCTTCGCCGGGCCCCCCTGCTTCCACGTCCTGGGGTCGACCTTCACGAAGTCCGGGGTCGCGGCGCTCATCCCCGCCCCGGCGCCCACATGTGCCTGGTACCCGGAAACGTAGGCGACCTGGTACGCGCCCAGCGTCGGCTTGTCGTCCCCCTTCTCGATCAGTCCCGCGGTGATCTCGAACGGCTTGCCCTTGCGGTCGATGGTGAGCTGGTACGTCCGGTCGTCCACGTGGACGGTCATGACGAAACGGAACCGGCAGTAGGAGCGGCTGGTGCGGGTGTACAACAGGAACGTCTGCGGCTGACCGGGCAGGATCGTGACCGTCCGGCCCAGGAAGTAGCCGCCGCCCAGCTTCAGGCTGTCCGAGGAGAAGTCACGGGGCACCGGGTGCGGGGAGTCGAGGTCGAAACCGATGCCCACGTCGCTCTCCCCACCCGAGCCCAGCGGCGGGTCGAAGAGCACGGTGCCGGACAGCGGAGCCGTGCAGACCTTCTTGACCTGCACGTTCGTCACGTACACCGTGTCGTGCCCGGGATTGCGCACCATGACCTGCACGGCCGTGTCGTCCGGGAGGACGCCCGGGCCGGTGAGGCTGTTGGTGTCGGCCTCGATCTGCCGCTCGCTCAGGTGCATCGGCTCGGCGAACACAACCGTGCCGCCACCGTTGATCCGCAGCGGCGTGACCGAGGCGATCGTCGGTTTCGGGGGCGGTGCGTCATCGGTGAACAGGCCCACGACGCCATGCCAGGCCCCGTTCGCGACGTCCTGTGCTATCCCGGTCACCGCCCCGGTGATCCCCACGGCAACCGCGGCCGCGAGGGCCACGGCGAGCTTGGCCAGGCGACTCTTGGCCCACTGCCAGGAGCCGGCGTGCGCGGGCGGCGCGGTCCCCTCGCCGGACCGCCGCGCGGCGGTGGCCGCCTGACGGCGCCTGGCCCGGCTGCCAACGGGGCTGCTCGGCCGCTGCCCCGGCTGGTAGGCGCCCCAGTTGGACGCACGTCTTCGCATCCGCGTTCTCCTCGATCGCGCGGACCGCTCAGCCATGGCGGCCGCAGAGCGGGCGGTAGGGTGTGGACGAGCCGACGTACTCGGCCCAGGCCGCACGGGTCAGGTCGCCGCCGCCGAGTGCGCACACGCGCGAGGCCCACCGGTCGTAGGCAAGCGGCCAGAAGTACGTGGTCGTGACGTGCGGGTGGTCGCCGAGCACGCCCCCGGTCGCCGTCAGCAGTGTGCCGGGGGGGTCCCAGGCGACGTCGACCGCCGACTCCCCCGCGGGCAACTGGAAGGCAGGATAAGCGAGTTGCCCGTCCGCCGTGCGGTATACCAGCACCTTGCCCAGGCCGTCGGCCACGGCGAGAAGGCGGCCGTTCGGGCTGTAGGCGAGGTGCGCGGCAGGGCCGGGCAGGTGGATGACCGGCGTACCGGGCAGGCGCCGGCCGGCGGGGTTCAGGAAGCTGACGGTGTCGTCGGTCGAGAGGGCCGCGACACGCGAGCCGTCCGGCGCGTACGCCACGGCGTACGTCCATCTGTCGAGCGCCACACTGTCCACACGGCGGGTGCGCAGGTCCACCGAGACCAGCCGGTTCCTGACGGCCACGTCGTTCAGCTTGGCAGATCCCACGGTGAGCAGGGCCGACCTGCCATCGGGACTCAGGGCGAGTCCGCCGCCGCCGGCCGCGCCCGTGCTGACGCGCAGGGCCAGCCGCCAGGTGCGGGTCGACCAGGCGGCGACCTGGCCGGAGGTGTCCCGGGCGACCATCAGGTGCAAGCGGGTGTCGAACAGCACGGATACGGCGATGTTCGGCGGCAGGTCGGGGTCCGTCGGCGTCGTGTTCTCATCGCCCGGGAAGACGATGTGGCGCAGCGCCCTGCCCGTCCTGGCGTCCCAGACGAGTACCGCGGCCCTGAAGTCCGGATCCTGACCGGCGGCGGCCACGAAGGACGAGGTCAGCGCGCCTGCGTTGGCGTAGAACGACGACCCCTTCGGCCACCAGTGTGCGCCCGGCAGGAAGGCGCGGCGGGTCCTCGTCGTGGAGTCGCCGCGAGCGGGGTCGTGGGGGTCGGGCCGCACGGTGTAGAGACCGGTCGACCAGTCGTGGGCGTCGGTACTGCTGAGCAGGAGGTCGCCTCGTGCGTCGTAGGCGAGAACGGTGGACGCCCCGCCCGTGGCAGGGGCCGGACCCGCGCCTCGGACGTCGAGCACCGTCACGGTGTCCCCGGCGCCGCCCACCACGAGATCGCGTCCGTCCGAGCTGGTGGAGGAGGCGAACTGCCCGGCGTAGCCGCCCTGGGGTCGCGGGGTGGTCACACCGCCGTCGGTGGTGAGGAGATCGACCCCTTGGTCGGTGCCCACGGCGAGCGTGCCGTCGGACCGATGGGTGAGGGCGTCGACCGAGGCGGTGATGCCGGCATAGGGGTAGATCTCGTGATGCCTGGCGCCAAGGCTCCACAGGGACAGGCCCGCGGGGGAGCCCGCCGCCACGGTGAGCGTGCCGGTCGAGGCGTCGGCGGTCAGTGCCGTGAGCGGACCGCGCGCCTGGCCCGCGCCGAGCAGGTTGGCGGTCCGGTGGGTGCGCAGGTCGTAGGAGACGATGCCGGCGTCGTCGGTGCCGATCAGGACGCTTTCCGAGGAGCCGTGACCACCTGGGGCGTAGGGACTGCTGACAGCCACAGGAGTGACGTACTGGTGTCCCGGCGCTTTCAGCGAGTCGTCGTCTGCGCTGAGGGTGGCGTGCGTCCTGGTGTCCCACACACGCACCTCGCCGTTGCCCGCCACACGGTAGACGAGCGTGCCGTCGTGGCTGAAGCCCAGGCCGACGGTCCGTCCTTCGCTACCTCCCAGGTACGGCATGTGGAGACGGACGGGGGCGCCCACGCGGGAGAGGTCTCCCGTGCGCCACAGCAGCACGTCGCCCTTGCTGTCGGCACCGGCGAGCAGCGGGGCCGCCGGGTCGCAGGCCAACGCGACGATGCCGGACGCGCCGCTCACCCGGCCGAGACGCGTCCCGGACCACGAACTCCAGGCCTGTATCCCCCCGTCGGGCCCTGCGGTGAACACCATCTGCCTGCCGTCGTCCTGAGCGATCGCGTCGAGCGTGCCGTCACCGGTGTCGAAGCGCCGGGCGACGTACTGCTCGTCCTCGCTGAGCTGCCTGAGCAGCCCCGCGGTCTGGTCGGTGGGGTCCACGCTGTGAGCTGCGAGGGCGAGTTGGGCGGCGAGTCGTGGGTCCTCCGCCGCGACGCCGAGCGCGCGTGCGGACAGCCGGGCGGCGACAACGGACCGGTCGTCTCCGGAGTGCCAGCCCGTCAGATGGAGGGTGAGCATGACCAGCGCGGTCGCGGTGACCGCCCCGGCCAGCCCCGCGAGAAGGGGACGGGAACAGCGGAGGAACCGGCCCGGCCAGGCTGCGACCGCAGTGGGAAGCCGGAGCCGGAGGCCGGTTGCGCGGGCGTTGACGCCGACTTCCGCGAGGGCCGGCGCGAAGGCCCGGCCCAGGTCGCCGTCCGCCGTCCTCAGCGGCTCGCCGTCCACCCCCTCGGCCGCCCAGAGCACGCTGCGCCCCTGCCGGGCGAGCGGGCACCGCACCCACGCGTCGCCGACGGCGGCGGCGAACGCCTCGGTGGGCCGCAGCAGGGCCATGCGCTCAGGGTCCGGGTGCAGGCCCGGCGGGCCGCCGTCCATCACCGCGAGCATCAGGCGCGTCCCGCCCTGCTCTCCGGCGGCGACCACGTGTTCGACCTCCGCGACGACCGCGGGACGCGGTCCCCCCGCGAGCGCCTCCACGGTCATGGCTGCGAAGGCCTCTGCGGCATCCCTGTCCGCGTCGGCGAGCGCACGAAGCACGGAGGACGGGTCGTCGGGGTGGGCCCCGAGTGGATCCGGCGGCTCGGGCACCTCGGGCGCGGGATGGGGCGATGCCGCGGCAGGTGCAGAGCGGGCGGCGCCGGGTGGCGAGGTGGTGCGGGCGGGCCCAGGGGCGGGCGTGGACGTCGGTGTCGCCGCGTCCGGTGCGGTCGTCGGCGGGGCCGGTTCATGGCTCGGTTCTTCCACGGGAAGGGCCTGATCCGGCGCGGACGTCGGCGCAGCCGTCAGGAGAAACGACGCGCGCCAGTAGGTCAGCGCGGCGGCCAGGTGCGACGCGGCGTCGCCCGGCTGTGCCAGTGCCCGGGCCGCCGCGAGCACAGCGGACGCGGTCTCGGCGTCGGCGGGAGGGACCTGATCCTGTACGGCGTCCAGGGCGGCGAGCGCGTCGGGTCCTTGCGACAGCGCGGCCCGGCTCAGGGCGAACAGGCGTGCCGACGCCATGCGCCGCGGCCGACCCTCCTGGGTGGTGCCGGCCGACGCGGGAGGCGGCTCGTCGGCCGCCCGCTCGCGTTCGGGCTCGCGTCTGGGTCGAATGGTCCACATGGCGGCTCCCCCCCCACCGGGCCGCGGGCCCGGTCCCCTTCGGTCGTACGCCCGTCGCCTCAGAGCGCGGAGCGGACTTGCCGTATCGCGGTCACCACGCCGTCACGGAAGGTGAGTTCCACGGCTTCGCCCCGGACGATCTCGAAGGCGGTGGCATGAAGCCCGGCCGGGATGTACCACGGGCTGTTGCCGCGGTCCTTGAAGTAACGCGGGTCGGCGTACGGCGAGTCGATGCCGGGGTCGCTGCCGGGTCCCCAGAGGGCGTCCGCGAGCCCGGCCAGTGGCCAGAGCGGGCCTGTGATGTACGCGTCACGTCCGTTCGCCCTCACGGGATAGACGGTGGGGGCGTCGGCGGCCGCGGTGACCGATGCCGTCCCGGTGTTCACTCCCGGACGGCAGGTGCCTGCCGCAGCGCAGGCCGCCGAGACCGGGGAGCCCTGCACCGTGACCTTGATGCGCGGACCGGTACCCGGCCGGGCCTTCCCGGCCTCGACCGTCGCGTCGATCAGCAGCCCGCCGTAGGTGCCGTCGGGCGGGGTGGCGGACGGGAGCGCGGGCACCGTCCCGTCCGGGGCCGACGTGGCGGAGGCCATGACGATGTTGTCGCCCTTCTCGACGAGCCGGTCAGCGGCTCCGCGCCATTCCCGCCGGAGGGGGAACCCGGCGCCGAACGCCGTGGAGAAGACGCCGGTGTTCTCCTCGGTCTCCAGCGTTCCCCGGGAGAACCGTTCGGTGCTGTAGATCCCAGGGTCGAGGGAGCTGTTTCCGGTGCCCGACGAGATCAACTGCTGCGGCTTGCTCGGCGCCAGCCGCCCCCAGCCGTCGGGGCCGTTGCCGAAGGTCACGGCGTTTCCGGAACCGTCACCGCTGAAGGGGCCGTTGACGATGTAGACCGCGTCGTTCATCCCCGGCAGCATCGCGCCCTGGACGCCGACGCCGTGCTCGTCGTAGCTGCCGGGCCCGTCCCCGACGTCCTGCGGATACATGGACTGGGCGAGTTCGTGCCATCCGGTGGCGGTGCGGCGCCAGAACGTGATGTGTCCGTGCTGGTCGTAGCAGGCGGCCTCGTAGCCTCCGGGCGTTCGTACGACCACCGGGGTCAGCGGGGACACCCGTGACCTCAGGTCTCGTTCGGCAGCAGCCCGATCGACCCCTGCCCCGGCCGTGCGGGTACCGCCCGTGTCCGTCAGGCGTACGACGGCCAGGCTGCCGCAGGCGGCGACCGCCAGCGCGACCACCACGACCGCCCAGCGCCGGCCACTCGATCTCGGAACCGATTCCCCCATACGGCGCCCCCGCCCCCCATGCCGGGCCCGCCCCCCGGACCACAGAGATCCAAACTATGCATGCTATGCCCGGCATCGTGGGCGCTGATACCCAAAACGGTCCGATTGGTTGCGCATCACGCCCATCGATTGCCATCGGTGCGCATCCATGGTGTCGGAGACTGATCAGCCATGATCACTCCCGCACCTCCGCCGCCACCGGCAGCTCGCCCCGGTGACATCCCTCACACCGGAGTCGGCCACTAAGGAGGGCGGGTAGTAGGTGCCGCTCCGGCGACATATGGGATTTGTCCGGCTTGCCAGGGGTACCAGGCGCGCCTCGGGGAATGGTCCGGCGCCCGCGCACCTGCTCCCCCTACTGAGCACCGATGGCGCGAATCTGACGGCACGCCAGGGATCAGCAAACGTCACAGATGCGAACTCGACAGGCGTCTCCCCGTCTGGCAAGGGCCCTCCCGCCCTACGAGTCCCGGTAGTAGCCAAGGCCCTTTGCGCTCTCTGTGAGGCCGTCCCGAGAATGAGCGCCCGGCGATCACCGAGCGAGGTTGACGAATGGGCAAGCACCGCAAGACGCAGTACTACCGGCGAATAGTCATCGCCACCGCCGCCATCGGCGTCGTGGGCGTGCCCTCCGTCGCCCTGGCCTGTTCCGACTGGCCGCACGGCACACAGGACCAGGCCCATGTCGCCGCGGCGAGCGCGCCCCAGCGGGCGTGGCATCACTCCCACCGGCATCACCACCGCAACGGCCACCACGCCGGCGGGCCGCGGGCCGGCGCGCCTGCCACGCCGCGGCCCACCGCTCACCCGAGCACCACGAAGAAGGTCACGGCCCCCAGGCCCACCAGAACCACGTCCCCCAGCACCCCGAAGGCCACCGCGGCTCCGTCGACGGCCCCCGCCGCGCCGAGCACGCCCAAGGCCGCGCCGAGCAGTCCGAAGGCCACCGCCACCGCGTCCGGGGTCACCGCACGCATCGTGCAGCTGGTCAACTCCGAGCGTGCCAAGGCGGGTTGCTCCGCGCTGACCCTGAACTCCGCGCTGACCAAGGCCGCCCAGGCCCACAGCGCGGACATGGCGGCCCACCAGAACATGTCGCACACCGGGTCCGACGGGTCCTCCCCGGGCGACCGCATCACCGCCGCCGGCTACGCCTGGAGCAGCTACGGGGAGAACGTCGCCTACGGCTACGCCACCCCGGAGGACGTCATGGCGGGCTGGATGGCCAGCCCCGGCCACCGGGCCAACATCCTCAACTGCTCGTTCAAGGAGATCGGCGTCGGCTACGCGCCGCAGGGCAACTACTGGACCCAGGACTTCGGCACGCCCCGGTAGGCCTTCGGCCGGTCACCGGGCCGCCAGCGGGTTCGGCAGCGGCAGGTAGCGGGCGTCCGCGCCGTCCGCGCCAGTCCAGCGCAGCAGCAGGTTGGTCTTGCCGGGCAGGGTCGGCGAGGCCAGCAGGGCGGGGATCTCGGGCAGGTCGTGCCGGGCGAGTTCGCGGCGGGCGGCGGGCCAGGGGTCGAGGCCGGGACGGTGTTCGGCGAGGGCGCCGGCGATCTCCGTGAGGTGGTTGACCACCAGGCAGTACACCAGCCGCTCCCAGCCGGCGGCCCGCGGCACGTCGGGCACCAGCTTGGCGCCCTCGGCGTCCCGGAACAGCGCCTGCACGGGGGTGCCGGACGCGTCGACCGCGACGAGGGTGTTCTGCAGGTGCGCCTCCAGGACGACCCCGTGCTCGTCGAACGCGGCGAGGGCGGGCGGCACGACCTGCCGCAGATACGCCTCCCACCAGCCCTCGGGGTCGGCGGCGGCGGCCAGCGGGCTGCCCTCGAAGCCCTCCGCGAGCCCGGCGGCGAGCAGCGGGGTCGCGCCCGGCAGCAGATGGCCGCGCAGACCGTCCCGGACCAGGACCGCCAGCTCCTCGAAGGCGAAGGCCGCCGTGCGGTAGCCGCGGTCGCTGAGCCAGCCGGCGGACGGGCCCAGCGCCGTGAGGGCCTGCCCGGCCGCGAGGTCGGTGCGGCGCAGCCTGAGCAGGTCGTGGCGCCACAGCCGGCGGATGTCATTGGTGATGCGGACGTCCAGGCTGAACTTCAGGAACAGGTCGCGCCGCGGCTCGTACACCGTCCGCACCGCCGCCGTCGGCCAGGTGTCGAAGCCGGTGGTGCCGAGCCGGAGCAGCCGGCCGTCGGCGAAGGCGGGCGCGAGGTCGCCGCCGACCAGGTCGAGCTGCCAGGGGTGGGCGGGCAGCAGCCGGTAGCCGGGCGGGGCGGTGCCGAGCGCGTCCAGGGCGCGGGTGTCGCCCTCCTCGGCCACCTGGTCCTCGCGGACGCCGAGCAGCACCAGCGGGAAGCGGGCGTGGGCCTCGGGCGCGTACGGCAGCCAGGAGGCGACCGGGCCGCCGCCGCGCGCCTTGGGCGCGGGGTGGTAGGGGTGGCCCGTGATCAGGGACTGCTCGGAGCGCAGGTACGGGTCCGCGGGCGCCGTCGCCCGGGCGCGGGCGTCGAGCAGGGCGGCGACCGCGTCGCGGCTGTCGATCATCTCGGCGGGCAGATCGCCGCCCGGCAGCCCGGTGTGCCGGCGCAGCTCCTCGGCGACCAGTTTCACCAGCTCCGGGTGACCGACCCGGTGCCAGACCCCGGCCGCGTACACCTCCGGGTCGGCGGGGCGCCGCCCGGGGCGCACGCGCAGCAGCCGCCCGGTACCGGGCAGCCGGTAGGCCGGCCGCTCCCCGGGGTCCGGGAGCGGCACGGCCACCTCCCGGAGCAGGCAGTTGAGCAGGGGGGCGCAAGCGTAGGCGTCGGCGCGCCGGCCGACGTCGTCTGCGGGAGGCTTGAGGTCCACGCGATCCATTCGTTCTTCGTCCGGGAGCCGGAGGCGGCCAGTATGGAGGTCGTCCCTGACCGTCGTGCGACCATCGTGCCCCGTGCCGCCCGCGACCGAGGAGCCGACCGTGTCCGTGTCCCCTTCTCCCACCGCCGAGGCCGAGGTCGCCGCGGAGCTGGCCGACGTGCGGCCCGCCCTGCTGCCCCGGTACCGGGCGGAGCTGCCGGGCGCCCGCGCGGCCGTGCTGACCCGGCTGTGGCGGGGGCTCGCACACGAGCCGCTGCCGTGGATCACCGGCCGGATGACCGGCGCGCACGGACTCGCCCTGCGGCTCGCGGACGGGCGGACGCTGCACGGTCCGCACGCGGACCCCTACGCCACGGGCGCCTACGTCACCGGCGTCCGCCTCGACCGCGAGCTCCACGTCGATCCGGCCCGCCTGATGGAGGCGCTCGCGGTGCCGCACGCCTCGGCCTTCGCGGCGGAACTGGCGCACAGCGTGGCCTCGTCGGCGCTGTCCCGGGCCGATGCGGATCACCCCGAGGAGTGGCCGGACCGGGACTGGGCGTGGGAGCAGCGGGTGACCGACGGGCATCCGTTCCACCCCGGCTGCCGCTCCCGGCCCGGCTTCTCGGTGGCGGACCAGCTGGCGTACGGCCCGGAGCACCGGCCGGTGGTGCGGCTCGGCACGGTGCCGGTGCCCGCCGCCGAGTGCCTGGTGACCGGGGAGTGGCCCGCCGAACTGCGCGACGGGCAACGGCTGCTGGTGCCGGTGCACCCCTGGCAGGCGGCCCATGTGCTCAAGCGGTCGTACGACGACTGGCGGCCGGCGCATCCGCTGATGTCCCTGCGCACGCTGGCCCTGCCCGGCGGCCCGCACGTGAAGACCGCGCTGAGCGCCCGGCTGACGTCCTCGGTGCGGGACATCTCCCCGTACTCGGTCCGGGCCGCGGCGACGCTGTCCTCGTTCGCCGCGGACCTGGCGAGCCGCACCGACGGGCTGCTGCACATCACCCGCACCCTCGGCGCGGTCACCGCCCGCTCTCCCGATCTGGCCGCGGTGCTGCGGGAGTCGCCGGAGGCGTACGCGGGGCCGGGGGAACGGGTCGTGCCGGTGGCCGCGCTCCCCCTCACCGGGCTGCCTCGGTCCCCCGCCTGGCTGGCCGCGTTCACCGCCCTGGCGCTCACCGTGGGCCTGCGCCTGCTCGACCTGGGCGTGGCCCTGGAGGCGCACGGCCAGAACCTGTTGGTGGTCCTGTCGGCAGACGGCGCCCCGCGGCGCCTGGTCTACCGGGACCTGGCCGACATCCGGATCAGCCCCGCGCGGCTGACCCGGCACGGCATCGCCCAGCCCGCCCTCACCGGCCGGCTGATCACCGACGACGAAACGACCCTGCGCCGCAAGCTGTTCGGCTCTCTGCTGGCCGGCGCGCTGGCCGGCGTGGCGAGCTCCGGTCCGGCCCTCGGCGCGGCCCTGGCGGCCGCCGTGCCGGACCTGCCGGACACGTCCGACCTCGCGGCCCTGCGTCAAGGGCCGGTTCCCGCCAAGGCGTTGACCCTGATGCGGCTGTCCCCGCAGACCCCGGGAGACCAGTGGACGTCGCTGCCGAACCCGCTCGTTTTGGAGTGCGACCCGGTTGATCAATAGGATCCGCCGATGATCAGAAGACAACGGCTGATGGCGGGAGTGTGCGCTCTGCTCGCCGCCCTGACGGCCGGGCTCGCGTTCCCCGCCTCGGCGGCCGCGGACGAGACCGAGCAGGCCGCCCCGAAGGTCGAACTCGTACTGGACGTCAGCGGTTCCATGCGGGCCCGGGACATCGACGGCGGCTCCCGGATGGCCGCGGCGAAGCAGGCGTTCGACGAGGTGCTCGACGCGACCCCGCAGGAGGTACGGCTCGGCATCCGCACGCTCGGCGCCAACTACCGCGGAAACGACCGCAAGGAGGGCTGCAAGGACACCGCGCAGCTCTATCCGGTCGGACCGCTGAACCGGACGGACGCCAAGACGGCGGTGGCCACGCTGCAGCCGACCGGCTGGACGCCGATCGGGCCCGCGCTGCTGAAAGCGGCGGACGACCTCGCCGGCGGCGACGGCACCCGTCGTATCGTCCTGATCAGCGACGGCGAGGACACCTGTCAGCCGCTCGACCCGTGCGAGGTGGCCCGCGAGATAGCCGCCAAGGGCATCGGCCTGACCATCGACACCCTCGGACTGGTGCCGGACGCCAAGACCCGCGACCAGCTCAGCTGCATCGCGGACGCGACCGGCGGCACCTACACCTCCGTGCAGCACAAGGAGCAACTGACCGACCGCGTCGGTCAGTTGGTGCACCGGGCGGCCGATCCGGTGGTGACGCCGGTGGCCACCCAGGGCGCGGCGAACTGCGAGCAGGCGCCGGCGCTGAAGTCCGGGCTGTACAGCGACCGCGAGGAGTTCGGGCAGCAGCGCTGGTACAAGGTGGACGTCGACCCGGGCCAGGAGCTGCGGGCCTCCGTGAGCGTCGCGGACGACCGGGCCGTGAACCCCGACTACGGCGTGCTGCTGCGGGCGGTGACCCTGCACGGACGGGAGATCGTGCGCGGCGAGGCCGCCGGCACCGGGCGCACCGACGTCGTCTCCACCGGCCTGCGCTATCCGAAGCCGGACAGCGACGACGACAACGCGCCCGCGGAGACGGTGTGTCTGCAGGTCACCAACTCCTTCTCGGCGACCGCTGGCGTGAAGACCACGCCGGGCCTGCCGCTGGAACTGACGGTGGACGTGGTGGACGGGCCCTCGGGGCACCACGACGTGGCCGCGTTCGGACTCGGGCGCGGCTGGTGGCTGCTGGGCGCGCTGGTGCTGGCCGGCTTCGTCGCCGGTCTGCTGTGGGGCTGGCTGTCGCGCTGGCGGGTCGCGGTCTGGAGGACGAACTGATGCGGATCACACGTGTGCTGGGCGCCGCGCTGCTGGCGCTGGGGCTGGCCGCCGGACCGGCAGCCGCCGACTCCTCCCCGAGCCCGTCCCCGAGCGCCTCCGGCGACGGCACGGCGCCCACCCAGGCGGGCACCTCCTTCCGCACGGCGACGGAGATCGAGCAGGGACAGCGGGCCACGGCGTCCGCGTCCACCGGCGACTACCTGTACTGGTCGTTCCCGGCCGACACCGGGCAGCGCCCGACCGTCACGGCGACGGTGAAGCTCCCCGCGGCCCACGGCGCCGAGACGTGGCAGCTCGACGTGTACGACGGGCTGCGGCGCCGGCAGGCCTGCCAGTACGGAGCGGCGACCCGCACCGCCGCGCAGGGCGTCTCCTCGGTGGAGCTGGCCTGTGTGCTGCGCACCGTGCGCGGCTGGTCGGAGCCGTGGGCCAACGACCCGCTGCCGGGCACGTACTACGTCCGGCTGACGGCGGTGGACCTCGCCGCCTCCGACCTGGGCCGGCCGGCGAACGCCGAGGTGCGTGTCGACTCCAAGGACATCGGAGGCTCGGCCGCGGTGGACGGCTCGCTCGGCAAGCCGCTCGTCCCCGGCATCGCCGTCAAGTCCGCCGACGGCGACGGCGACGCCAAGCCGGCCGTGCTCTCCAGCTTCGGCTCGCACGACGGCTGGTCCTCCGGCTGGTGGTCCGACCGCTGGGTGTGGACCGCGATCGGCGCCGCCCTGGCGGCTCTCGCCGGCATCGGCGGCTACACCCTGACCCGGGGTTCGGGCCGGCCGTCCCGCATCCCGCCGAACATCTGAGCCCCGCCCCTGCGTACGAAGGCCCGCCTCACGGCGGGCCTTCGTTCTTCCGCTCGCTCTCCCACCCGATCGGTGGGCTGAAGGCGCGCGCCGGCGGCGACAGCGACGGCCCCGAGCCTGACCGGGCCACAGGGCTCCGAGGCATCGGCGGGCGCCGAAGGCCGTCGCCCCCGGGAAAGGCCGGAACAAAGGGCACCGGCCGGTTCACGGCTCCCGCAGAGCCTTGGCCGGCGGGCCGTCGCCGGAAAGGCTCGCCCGGCCGGTCCGCACCGCCTCACGGAGGGTCAGCTCGCCCCGGGCGACGGCATCGCAGGTGGCCGCGTCCATGCGCAGACGGGCGTCGGGCTCGGCGGGGGCCGGCCCGTCGCCGTACAGCGGGCCGTTCTCCGCGCCGACCAGCAGGTGGAACTCGCCCTCCTCCAGGCACACTTCGACGGTTCCCGCGCCCTCCAGCCCGCGCAGCAGCGGAAGCGCGAACCAGTGGGCGCGGACCGCGTCGGTCGGGCGCCGCTCCCCCAGTTCCGGCTCGCCCCAGGCCCCCAGGGCCTGCAGGACCGGCAGCAGGGCGCGGCCGCGCTCGGTGAGTTCGTAGACGTAGGCCGCGCCCGGCGGAGGCAGCCGGCGGCGCGTGGTGAGGCCGTCGCGTTCCATGTCCTTCAGCCGGGAGGCGAGGACGTCCGTGCTCACGCCGGGCAGGTCCGCGTGCAGGTCCGTGTAGCGGCGGGGGCCGGCCAGCAGCTCACGGACGATCAGCAGGGTCCAGCGGTCGCCGACGAGGTCGAGGGCGCGGGCTGCGGAGCAGTACTGGTCGTAGCTTCGGCGTGGTGACATGCGACGCAGTCTAGACACGTTGTTGGACTTTCCAAGCTGCCACTTGGTAAAACCAAGCACCACGAGTTTCCGGAGGGGCGCATGGAGTTCCGGCAGTCGAACAAGCTCAGCGAGGTCTGCTACGAGATCCGCGGCCCGGTGATCGAGCACGCCAACGCGCTGGAGGAGGCGGGCCACAGCGTGCTGCGCCTGAACACCGGCAACCCCGCGGCCTTCGGTTTCGAGGCGCCGGAGGAGATCCTCCAGGACATGATCCGGATGCTCCCGCAGGCGCACGGCTACACGGACTCCCGCGGCATCCTCTCCGCCCGCCGCGCGGTCGCCCAGCGCTACCAGACCCTGGGCCTGGAGGTCGGCGTCGACGACGTCTTCCTCGGCAACGGCGTCTCGGAGCTGGTCTCCATGGCCGTACAGGCCCTCGTCGAGGACGGCGACGAAATCCTCGTTCCCGCGCCGGACTTCCCGCTGTGGACGGCCGTGACGACCCTGGCGGGCGGCAAGGCGGTCCACTACCTGTGCGACGAGCAGGCCGACTGGAACCCGGACCTGGCCGACATGGCGTCGAAGATCACGGACCGCACCAAGGCCGTGGTCGTCATCAACCCGAACAACCCCACGGGCGCGGTCTACCCGAAGGAGGTCGTCGAAGGCATCCTCGACCTGGCGCGCCGGCACGGCCTGATGGTCTTCGCCGACGAGATCTACGACCAGATCCTGTACGACGACGCCGTCCACCACTCGGCCGCCGCCCTCGCCCCCGACCTGGTGGTCCTCACCTTCTGCGGCCTGTCCAAGACCTACCGGGTGGCGGGCTTCCGCTCCGGCTGGCTCGTGGTCACCGGCCCGAAGCAGCACGCGAAGGACTACCTGGAGGGCCTGACCATGCTGGCCTCCATGCGCCTGTGCGCCAACGCGCCCGCCCAGTACGCCATCCAGGCCGCGCTCGGCGGCCGCCAGTCCATCCGCGAACTCACCGCGCCCGGCGGTCGGTTGTACGAGCAGCGGGACGTGGCCTGGAAGAAGCTCAACGAGATCCCCGGCGTGTCCTGCGTGAAGCCCAAGGGCGCCCTGTACGCGTTTCCCCGCCTCGACCCCACGGTGTACCCGATCCACGACGACGAGAGGTTCGTCCTCGACCTCCTGCTGCGCGAGAAGATCCAGGTCGTCCAGGGCACCGGCTTCAACTGGCCCTCCCCCGACCACTTCCGCATCCTCACCCTGCCCCACGCGGACGACCTGGAGGCCGCGATCGGCAGGATCGGGCGGTTCCTCGGCGGATACCGGCAGCGGTAGCCCGGCCGGTGTCCGCGCGGCCCGGCGTTGGCCCGGCCGGCGCCCTCGCGGCCCCTGTGGCACCGCACCCGGCGGCACGCCCAGGTGACGACGGCCGCCGACCCCACCGCCGGCCACCGCGGCGACGACCTGGTCGTCCGCCGGTCCGACGGTGAGAGCGCGCCGCCGGTACGCCGGCACCGCCGCCACGGCCTCGGCTCCGGGCCCCCACCGGTCGGCCCCGACGGCTGAACAGGGCGCACCGGGTGGGCCCCGGCGCGGGCAGCGGCCGTCTGGCCGAGTCCGCCCTGCGGGGCGCGGGCACCCTGTGGCACCGTGCTGGCAGACGAGCGGGAAGGGTGTGACGTGGGTGACCTCTTTCTCGTCCGGCACGGTGAGACCGAGTGGTCGCGGTCCGGACGGCACACCGGCTGGACCGACGTACCCCTGACCGAGCACGGGCGGGAGGAGGCGCGCCGGCTGGTGCCGCTGATCCTCTCGCACCGGATCGGGGCGGCGTTCGTCAGCCCCCTGCAGCGGGCCCGGGAGACGGCCGAGCTGATCGGGATCCACGACGCCCGGGTGGACGCCGACCTGCACGAATGGGACTACGGCGGGTACGAGGGCGTGACCACCGCCGAGATCCAGCGGACCCGGCCCGACTGGTTCCTGTTCACGGACGGGGTCGTGCCGGGGCCGCCGGACCACCCGGGCGAGACCCCGGAGCAGGTCGGGGAGCGCGCCGACCGGATGCTGGGCAAGGTCGACGCCGCACTCGCCGACGCCGACGGGTCCGTCGTCCTGGTCGGCCACGGGCACTTCCTGCGCGTCCTCACCGCCCGCCGGCTGGGCCTGCACCCGCAGCACGGCGCGCTCTTCCAACTGGCGACGGGGACCCTGTGCCACCTCGGCACGGAGCACGCGCGGCCGGTGGTGGCCGGCTGGAACCTCCGGGCCGGCTGAGCGCCACGGCGGGCCCGGCCCGTTGTCGGACCCGGGTCGTACGCTGCACAGCAGCCGCCCCTCCGGCGGCTTCGTGGCCGCACGACCCGGGAAAGGAGCCCGCCGTGACCCGTCCGCCGACCGCCGCCCAGCGGCGGGTGATCGAGAGCGCCGACCCCGTCACCGGGCGGCTGCGCGGCACGCCGGCCCAGCTCGCGGCGCTGGTGCAACGGGGGCTCGCCTTCCGGCACCCGCGGCCGCCGCACGACCACTTCCTCACCCCGGCCGGGCACCGGATACGGGAGGCCGGGCCCGAGGCGCCGCGGCAGCGGGCGCCTTCCGGCACGCCGTCCGCGGGGGTGTTCGCGGCGCGCACCGGCGGCGAGGAGGACGCCCCGCCGCCGGGTCCCGCTCGGCTGCGGGAGGTGCACAGCGCCTGGCAGGGGCTGCTGGAACTGCGCCGGATGACCAATCCCGACGGCGCGGTGGACCGGCCGTGCGGCTGGGAGCGCGGCCATCTGGTGCCGGCCGCGGCGCTCGCCCTGGAGGCGGCCGGGCACCGCCCGGCGGGCGCCGGCACGGACGGGTACCGGGTGCGGGCGACGGCGCAGCCCGAGGCGGTGGCCGTGTACGCGCCGGACGCGGCGGCGCTGGCGGCCTGCGCGGCCACGCTGGAGCGGGCCGGATGGCAGGCGGGCGAGTACACGGAGCCGCGCACGCGGGCGCGTTATGTGCTGGCCTCGCCGCGCCGGGTGTGACGCGCATGCAAGGATCGGCGGAGCGGCGCCCGCGCCGCAGAGCGTCGTACACGAGAAGGGGAAGTCGTGAGCGAACCGTTTTCCGTCCACGTCACCGTCCGCGGTTACGAGACCGACGTGCAGGGCCACCTCAACCAGGCGGTGTACCTCAACTACGCGGAGCACGCCCGCTGGTCGCTGCTCCAGGCGGCCGGGGTGACCCAGGCCCGGCTGATCGGGTCGGGCGTGGGGCCCGTGGCGCTGGAGACGACGATCCGCTACCGGCGTGAACTCCTCGCCGGTGACGAGGTGGACGTCACCTGCGCCTTCGAGTGGGACACCGGCAAGACCTTCCGGATCCGGCAGGAGATACGCAAGGCGCACGGCACGGTGGCGGCCGAGATCACCGCGGTCGGCGGGCTGCTCGACCTGAAGGAGCGCAAACTGGTCGCCGACCCGGGCAAGGTGTTCAAGGAACTGTCCGTCGATCCGGCCCTGTTCGGTCTCTGACACGGGGCCGCGCCCCGTCCGGACGGCCGGCCGCTGCGGGGGCGGCCGTCCGCCCACCCGGCGGTGGCGGTCTCCTGCTGGTCCTCGGCCCACTCCCGCAACGAGCGGGCCGAGCTGCCCGGCACCTGCGACGCGCCCGGTGACCTGCGCGTTGCCGTCTTCGAGGCACAGGACGCCGGCCCGGGCACGGCGGAGAACGCAGGTGTACGGGGACCGGTCCGGGGCGCGCGCTCGCGCACGCGCCCCGGCGACGGCCGCCGCGGACCCCGCTCGGGTCCACGGCCGCCGGCCGGGAGCCGTCCCTCCCGGCCGGAGTCCCGCGGCGGCTCAGGCCTGGGCGGCGATCCGCGCCAGACGCCGGGCCTGGTCCCGCGTGGAGCGGGCGATGACGTCCTCGTCGACGGTCAGCAGGCGGCCGTTCTCCACGATCTGACGGCCGTTCACGAAGGACGCGGTCACCGGAGCGGCCGCGCCGAGGACGAGGGCGGCCACCGGGTCGGCGATGGATGAGTGGGCGAGGGTGTCCAGCTTCCACAGCACCAGGTCGGCCAGCTTGCCCGGCTCCAGCGAGCCGGTCTCGGCGGCGCGGCCCAGCACCCGGGCCCCGCCGTGGGTGCCGAGCCGCAGCGCCTGGCGGACGTTCAGCGCGGCCTCCCGGTGCGCGCCGAGCCGGTTGATCAGCAGGGCGTTGCGCAGCTCGGTGTGGAGTTCGCCGGACTCGTTGGAGGCGGTGCCGTCGACGCCGAGGCCGACCGGGACGCCGGCGGCGAGCATGTCCGGGACCCGCGCGATGCCGGCCGCCAGGCGCGCGTTGGACGAGGGGCAGTGGGCGACACCGGTCTTCGTGCGGCCGAAGGCGGCGATGTCGGAGTCGTTCATGTGGACGCAGTGCGCCATCCACACGTCCTCGCCCAGCCAGCCGGTGGACTCGAAGTAGTCGGTCGGGCCCATGCCGAACAGTTCGTGGCAGAACCTCTCCTCCTCCACGGTCTCCGAGCCATGGGTGTGCAGGCGCACGCCGAGGCGGCGGGCCAGCGCGGCGCCCTCGCGCAGGAGTTCGGTGGAGACGGAGAACGGCGAACAGGGCGCCACGGCCACCTGGGTCATCGCGTCGAAGGAGGCGTCGTGGTGCTCCTTCACGGTGGCCTCGGTCGCGGTGAGCGCGCCCTCCAGGGTCTCGACGGCGAAGTCCGGGGGCAGGCCGCCGTCCTTCTCGCTGCGGTCCATGGAACCGCGGGCGAGGGTGAAGCGGACGCCCGTCTCGCGGGCCGCGCGGATGACGGCGCCGGACAGGTCGCCGGAGCCCCGCGGGTAGACGTAGTGGTGGTCCATGGCGGTGGTGACGCCGCCGCGGGCCATCATCGCGAGCGAGCCCTGGGCCGCCGCGTAGACCATCGGCTCGTCGATGCGCGCCCAGACCGGGTACAGCGCGACGAGCCAGTCGAACAGGTTGTGGTCCGTGGCCAGGCCCCGGGTGATCCACTGGTAGAAGTGGTGGTGGGTGTTGATCAGGCCGGGAGTGACGAGATGCCCGGTGGCGTCGATACGGCGCACGACGTTCTCCAGGCCCTCGGGGGCCTTGCCCGCGCCGACCGCCTCGATCCGGTTGCCGGCGATGACGACGTGCCCGGAGTCGTACTCGGTGTCGTCGGCGTCGACGGTCGCGATCGCACCGTTCTCGATGACGATGCGCTGGGCTGCTGCCATGATCCGTCCTTTTCGCTCAGTGGACTCTGGGGAGAGGGCACGGCAGGACCCTGGGAGTTTTGAGTGCCGCGGCCGGGGAGACGGGCTCTCCGGCCGCGGGTGCCGAGAGGGGTGGATCAGAGGTTGGTGAGGTCCACCGGGATCCCCGGCTCGCAGCCGTCCCGGAGGATGGTCGCCTCGATCAGGCCGTAGGGCCGGTCGGCGGCGAAGTAGACCTCGTTGTCGTTCTTCAGCCCGAAGGGCTCCAGGTCGACGAGGAAGTGGTGCTTGTTCGGCAGCGAGAAGCGGACCTCGTCGATCTCGGCGCGGTTGTCGATGATGCGCGCGCCCATCTGGTACATCGTCTGCTGCAGGGAGAGCGAGTACGTCTCGGCGAAGGCCTGGAGCATGTGCTTCTTGACCTGCTCGTAGGACCTGTCCCAGTCGGGCGCCTCCTGCTCGTCGTCGGTCCAGTTGAACCGCCAGCGGGCGGAGACCGAGGTAGCCAGGATCCGGTCGTACGCCTCCGGGAGCGTCGTGTACTTGTCCTTGGCGTAGCCCCAGAACTCGGAGTCGGTCGAGTTCAGCACCGTCAGGTCCTTGAGGCCGGAGACGATCTCCCACTTCTCGCCGTCGTAGGTGATCTGGGCGAGCCGGATCTCCTGGCCCTTGCGGACGAAGGAGTGCTTGGCCTCGTCCCCGCCGGTGGACGCGGAGCCGGCGCCGGAGGTCTCGATGCGCTCCCAGGCGTACTCCTCGATGCGGATCCGGGCCCGGCGGATCGGCTCCTGGCTGGTGACGAAGTGGCGGGCGAGGTGGATGCCGAACTGCTCGGCGGACTCGATGCCGTGCTCCTTGGCGAACGCGAACACCGTGTTCTTGGTGGTGTCGGTCGGCAGGACGCTGGCGTTGGAGCCGGAGTAGTGGACCTCCTCCATGTCGCCGCTCAGCGCCACGGAGACGTTGAGGTCCTTGATGTGGTGGGTGGCGCCGTCCCGCGTGATCTTGACGACTCGGTTCTCGGCCTTGCCGTACTGGTTCTGTCCCAGAATGGTGGGCATCTCTAGCTAGCTCCCTCGGTAAACGGAGTAGCCGAACGGGTTGAGCAGCAGCGGTACGTGGTAGTGCTCGCCCGGTACGACGGCGAACGTGATCGCCACCTCCGGGAAGAACACGGGCTGCGCACCGCTGTCCCGATTCGCGGGGGCGTCCTGCTGCGCATCGGCTTGCTTCTTCGCGGATCTCTCTTCGAAGTACGGCTCGACCGCGAAGTCCAGCCGCACATGGGTGGTTCCCTCCGGTAGTTCCGGCAGGTCCTTGCACCGGCCGTCGGCGTCGGTCGCCGAGCCGCCGAGCGCCCGCCAGTCCTCGCTCCGGCCATGACGGGCGGAGAGATGGACGGCGACGCCCGCGGCGGGGCGGCCGATCGAGGTGTCCAGGATGTGCGTGGACACGGAGGCGGTGGTGCTGGTGCTCATGGTGTCAGGCGTCCTCTGCGACGAGTCGGGCCAGTCGGATGCGGTTGATCCTGCCCAGCTCGGTGCGGACGATCTCCCGCTCCCGCTCCGGCGAGTTCCCGATCCGCTCCTTGGCCGCGTCCCGCATCTGCTCGCCGGTCCGGCCGGTGGCGCAGATGAGGAAGACGTGGCCGAACTTCTCCTGGTAGGCCAGGTTGAGTTCGAGCATCTCGGCCTGCAGCTCCGCCGGGGCGCCGGCCATGCCGCGCTGCTCGCGGGCGGAGGTGGGGTCGCCGGGCCGGGGCCGCCCGATCGGCGGGTGCCCGGCGATCGCCTCGTCGAGGTCCGCGGGGGTCAGCTCGGCCGTGGCCGCGTCGGCGGCCGCGTAGAGCTCGCCGGGTGTGGCGTAGGGGCGGGCGGCGAGCAGGCGCCGGGCCCATGCGGTGGAGGCGCACACCTCGTGCAGGGCGGTGAAGGCCGCGCGCTCCTCCAGATCGTTGAACCGGGCCAGGCCCGGGGGCGTGGAACTCGACGTCACGGGAAGCCTCCGTGGCCGCAATCGGCCTTCGTGCGTGAGCGGGCTGCCGATAGCTAACGCCCCCGGAAACGCCGCGTCAACACTTTGTTGAAAATTCCGCGCAACGAAGGCGGGCTCCGTCCGGCGCGCCCCGCCTCTCCAGTATCCGCAGGACCTCCTGCCCAACCTGTCACCCTGCTTGTCCGGGTGGCGGAAGTCGTAAACCGCGAAGCGTCCGCCGCCAGAAGCGAACCGCACCGACACCCCGCGCCACAGCCCCCCGAGCCGGGCCGACGGCCGGACCGGCGTCCAACCCCGCCGCCACCTGCAGCCGCGCGGCACCGCCGCGGCGTTCCCGCGTCTCCGGCGCCCTCGCACCCCGCCCGGGCACGGGGGATCCAGTCGGAGGCGGTCTCAGCCCTGCTTCTCCCGGTTGAGGTAGTTGTAGACCGTGAAGCGGCTGACGCCGAGGGCGCTCGCCACGGTCTCCACGCCGTGCCGCACGGAGAAGGCGCCCCGCGCCTCCAGAATCCGCACGACCTCCTGCTTGGCCTTGCGGTCCAGGTCGGCCAGCGGCCGGCCCTCCTTGCGCTCCATGGCGGCGAGGATGTGGTCGAGGGAGTCGGCGAGCTGCGGCAGGCGCACGGCGACGGCGTCGACGCCCTCCCAGGCCAGCACGACGTCCTCGGGACCGGCCTCGTCCGGCGGCAGCATCACCCCGCCGATGGCGTCGACCAGCGGTTTCACGGCCGTGATGAAAGGCTCGTCCCCGGTCATCCGCCGTCCTCCCCGGCCTGCTCGCCGATCACGTTGACCTGGAGCGAGATCCGGGTGGCACCGGCCTCCAGGGTCCTGCGCAGCAGCGCGTCCACGGCGGGCAGCACGCGGTCGGGCACACCCTCGGCGGTGTTGCCGAACGGGCCGACGTCCACGGCGTCCAGCCCGGCCGTCTCGATGACCTCCCGCGCCGCCAGGGCGTGCGCGGGCGCCTCGTCCAGGTCGAAGGGTTCGGTCGTGAACTCGAGTCTCAATCGCACGCGCACAACCTAACGCGCGGTACGGCTTTCCGGTCCGCCCGGCGAGGACCGGCCGACCGGCCCCCCTTGACAAGTACCGAAGCCCGACGGCAATCTTCCATTAAGCAGAATCAAACTTCCGTAATACGGAATTACCGGACCAGCGGAAGGAGCGCGGCTCGAATGCCAGGTCCTGACTGGAGCACCGCCGCAGACCAGCGCTTCGACGTCAACCTGTCGATCCTCTTTACTGAACTCCCGCTCCTGGAGCGTCCCGCGGCCGCCGCCGCGGCGGGCTTCACCGCGGTCGAGCTGTGGTGGCCCTGGGTCGACTCCCCCACCCCCGAGCAGTCCGAGCTCGACGCCCTGAGTACGGCGATCGAGGACGCGGGCGTGAGGCTCACGGGGCTGAACCTCTATGCCGGGCGGCTGCCGGGCCCCGACCGCGGCGCCCTGTCGATCCCCGGCGCGGAGTCGGAGAGGTTCCGCGCCAACATCGACGTGGCCGCCGGCTTCGCCGCCTCCCTCGGCTGCACGGCCCTCAACGCGCTCTACGGCAACCGGGTCGCGGGCGTGGACCCGGCCGAACAGGACGCGCTGGCGCTGGAGAACCTGGTTCTCGCGGCCCGGGCGGCCGACCGGATCGGCGCGACCCTGCTGATCGAGGCGCTCAACGCGCCCGAGTCGCCGCTGTACCCGCTGGTGTCGGCGGCGGCCGCGGTCGGCGTCGTCGACAAGGTCAACGAGGCGACGGGGCTCGGGAACGCGAAGTTCCTGATGGACCTCTACCACCTGGCCGTGAACGGCGAGGACCTGCCGTCGGTGATCGAGCGGTACGCCGCGCGGACCGGACACGTCCAGATCGCCGACAACCCCGGCCGCGGCGCCCCCGGCACGGGCTCGCTCCCGCTGGAGGAGCTGCTCGGCCGGCTGCGGAAGGCCGGTTACGACGGCTGGATCGGCCTGGAGTACAAGCCGGGCGACCGCCCGAGCGCCGAGGCCTTCGACTGGCTCCCGCGCGAGGCACGCCCGGGGCGCTGAACCCCCTTACCTGGCAGAGCAGTCAGAGAGGCACCCTCATCATGAGCAACGCCCTTCCCAAGATCGCCTGGATCGGCCTCGGCATCATGGGCTCCCCCATGTCCGAGAACCTGATCAAGGCGGGTTACGACGTCACCGGCTACACCCTGGAGCGGGACAAGCTGGACCGGCTGGCCGCCGCGGGCGGCACCGCGGCCGGCTCGATCGCCGAGGCCGTGCGGGACGCCGACGTGGTCATCACGATGGTGCCCGCCTCCCCGCAGGTCGAGGCCGTCGCCTACGGCCCGGACGGCATCCTGGAGAACGCCAGGCCCGGCGCCCTGCTGATCGACATGTCCTCGATCACTCCGCAGACCTCCGTCGACCTGGCCGCCGCGGCCGGGGAGAAGGGCATCCGGGTGCTCGACGCACCGGTGTCCGGCGGTGAGGCCGGCGCCGTCGAGGCCGTGCTGTCGATCATGGTGGGCGGCGAGCAGGCCGACTTCGACCGGGCCAGGCCGATCTTCGAGGCGCTCGGCAGGACCATCGTGCTGTGCGGCCCGCACGGCTCCGGCCAGACCGTGAAGGCGGCCAACCAGCTGATCGTCGCCGTGAACATCCAGGCATGCGCCGAGGCCGTGGTCTTCCTGGAGAAGTCGGGTGTGGACCTGGAGGCCGCGCTCGACGTCCTGAACGGCGGCCTGGCGGGCTCCACCGTGCTGACGCGGAAGAAGGACAACTTCCTGAACCGCGACTTCAAGCCCGGTTTCCGCATCGACCTGCACCACAAGGACATGGGCATCGTCACGGACGCCGCCCGCGCCGTCGGCGCGGCCCTGCCGGTCGGCGCAGTGGTCGCCCAGCTGGTCGCCTCGCTGCGCGCCCAGGGCGACGGCTGCCTGGACCACTCGGCCCTGCTGCGGGCCGTGGAGCGCCTGTCCGGCGCGCAGGTCTGACCGCCCCTCCCCCACTTCCGGGCCGCGGTGCCGCCGACACCTGTCCCGTCGCGCCCAGGCGGCCCCGCGGCCCGGAATCGGCTTCACCGAACCGTTGGCGCTCACATCGCCTCCGCACACGCGCCCGCGCGGCACGCCGGACGGCCCGGACGCGCCTTCGCCGTACGGCGAAGGCGCGGGCAGGGCGGGGACCGCGGCGGCCCGCGAGCCAGTGCGGTGGTGAAGGAACCGGGTGCCCTTCCCGACCGGAGGGAAGGCGTCCTCCGGCTCCGTCGCACCCACCGCGGTCCCGGCCCGGCCCTCGTACGGGGGCGCACCCGCTCCGTCCGGCGGCGCGAACGACCCGTCGCGCCCGGCCTCGCGCCGTCGGACGGCCACCACACGGACCCGAAGCGCTCCCCGGCCACAGGGAGCGCTTCGTGCCGTCCGGGCCCGCCCTGCCCGGCGTGCGCGTGCACCGCATCCGCAGCACGCTGAAGGCATGGGCAATCCGACGCAGCACCCGCACATCGTGGTCCACGCACCCGCCCTCGACGGCTCCCGGCGCGTGACCGAGGGCGAGGTCACCCTGGGGCTCGCCTCCCACCTGGACGACGTCGTGGAGATCCTGCGGCTGGCCGACCTGGACCGGGTCGAGGTCGAGGAGAGCGACCTCATCGAGTGGCAGGGCGGCGGCCCGGAGGACTGGCCGGGGCTGTCGGAGAACGAGCTGTAGCGGTGCCGCGTACGCCAGGGGGCGTAGGGGGACTACGCAACCCTCAAATGAACCTCTGAACACCGCGGCCCAGGCGTCAACCACCCCTGGGACAGGGCAGATTAGCGGCACACGGGGCCCGCCGGCACGGGGGCGGCGGGCCCCGTCCGACCACCGCCGCGTGACGGAACGGGGCCCCTGGCACGGGCGGAGGCGGCCCGGGACGGCACGCTGCTTCAGGCGCGGCCCCGTGCTGGGAGGCGAACGTGTGCGCACCGCGGGTGGGGGGTTCGGGGGGAGTACCGCGAAGGGTCGGCCCGACCGGACGGTCGGGCCGACCCTGTGCCGCCGGGGGCGGATCAGACCTTGAGCGGCCTGATCGACGTCGGCGCGTGGCCCGGCTCGGTGGCCGGTTCCTCGAACTCGGAGACGTCGCTGATGTCCATGGTGCGGCTCATGGAGATGTTGGTGATCCGCTCCAGGATCGCCTCGACGACGACCGGCACCCGGTACTCGGCGGCCAGCTTCTTCGCCTGCTCGAAGGCCGCGCCCAGCTGGTCGGGCTCGGTGACCCGGAGGGCCTTGCAGCCCAGGCCCTCGGCGACCTTGACGTGGTCCACGCCGTAGACGCCGAGCTCCGGCGCGTTGATGTTCTCGAACTCCAGGTTGACCTGGAAGTCGATGTCCAGCGCGAGCTGCGCCTGCCGGATCAGGCCGAGGTAGGCGTTGTTCACCAGGACGTGGATGTACGGAATCCTGTGCTGGGCGGCGACAGCCAGCTCCTCGACGAGGAACTGGAAGTCGTAGTCGCCGGACAGCGCGACGACCGGGGAGTCCGGGTCGGCCCTGGCGACGCCGATCGCCGCCGGGATCGTCCAGCCGAGCGGGCCGGCCTGGCCGCAGTTGATCCAGTGGCGCGGCCGGTAGACGTGCAGCATCTGCGCGCCGGCGATCTGGGAGAGGCCGATGGTGGTGACGTACCGCGTCTCCGGGCCGAAGGCCTTGTTCATCTCCTCGTACACGCGCTGCGGCTTCATGGGCACGTCGTCGAAGTGCGTACGGCGCAGCAGCGTCGCCCTGCGCTCCTGGGTGGAGGCCACCCACGCGGAGCGGTCCGGGAGCCCGCCCTGCGCCTTCAGCTCCTTGGCCACCTCGACGAACAGCTCCAGCGCGGCCTTGGCGTCGGAGACGACGCCGTAGTCCGGCGGGAAGATCCTGCCGATCTGGGTGGGTTCGATGTCGACGTGGACGAACGTGCGGTCGCCGCGGTAGACGTCGAGCCTGTAGCCGGTGTGCCGGTTGGCCCAGCGGTTGCCGATGCCGAGGACGAAGTCCGACTCCAGGAAGGTGGCGTTGCCGTAGCGGTGCGAGGTCTGCACGCCCACCATGCCGGCGTTCAGCTCGTGGTCGTCGGGCAGCGCGCCCCAGCCCATCAGGGTGGGGACGACCGGGGTCCGGGTCAGCTCGGCGAACTCCACCAGCAGGTCGCAGGCGTCGGCGCCGATGACCCCGCCGCCGGCGACGACGACCGGGCGCTCGGCGGCCAGCAGGAAGGAGACGGCCTTCTCGATCTGGGCGCGGGTCGCGGCGGGCTTGTAGACCGGCAGCGGCGCGTACGTCTCCGGGTCGAACTCGATCTCGGTGAGCTGGACGTCGATCGGCAGGTCGATCAGCACCGGGCCGGGGCGGCCTGAGCGCATCAGGTGGAAGGCCTGCTGGAAGACGCCCGGGACCTGGGCGGCCTCCAGGACGGTGACCGCCATTTTCGTCACCGGCCTGGCGATCGCGGCGATGTCGACGGCCTGGAAGTCCTCCTTGTGGATGACGCTCGTGGGCGCCTGGCCGGTGATGCACAGGATCGGGACGGAGTCGCCGCCGGCCGAGTACAGGCCGGTGATCATGTCGGTGCCGGCCGGGCCGGAGGTGCCGATGCACACGCCGATGTTGCCCGGCCGGGCGCGGGTGTAGCCCTCGGCCATGTGCGAGGCGCCCTCGACATGGCGGGCGAGGGTGTGGTGGATACCGCCGCCCTCCTTGAGGGCCTTGTAGAACGGGTTGATCGCCGCGCCCGGCACCCCGAAGACGTCGGTGACGCCCTCGCGCTTGAGGATCTCAACTGCCGCGCGGGCAGCGGTCATACGGGCCATCGAGTACTCCTGCTTCGGCTTCTCGGATGCGTACTCCCGTCGCGCCCCGCGGTGAGCACAGTCTCCAGCTGTCGGACTCTGCATCGTTCCGCATTTCCGCATTGCGGAACTTGACTTCTACTATTTGGAAGTAATGTAGGTGGGAGGGCGAACGTCGTCAAGAGAGGCCCAGAGACCGGCAAGCGCCGGACAGGCGCGGTACGGGACGGGCACGATGGGAAGGCCGTTCCTACACGACGCCTGGGAGTGGGTGCGCCATGCCCGAGAGCCTGCCGGTGCGCTGTCCGGCCTGCGGGCGCCGGCACTTCTACACCGCGCCGGCCTATCCGTGCGCGTGCGGCGCGCCCACCGCGCCACGGCTCGATCCCGCGGCGGCGCCGTCCGTGGCGCGGCATCGCTCCTGGGACGACGAGTGGATTGCCGTACCGTGCGCCGTCTGCGGGCGCCTCGGACACTGGCCGCACCCGGAACTGGGCTGCCCGTGCGGCACGGTGCTCAGGGTTCCGGTGGCGCGCACTCCGGCGGACCGGTCGGCGGCCCCGGCGCCGCCGGCTCCGCCCGGGGCCCCCGAACCCCGCCCCGACTTCCAGCCCCGCGCCATCCGCACCGCCCGGGACGCCGTCACCGCCGCGGCGCTCTATCTGCGCTGGCTCGGCTACCGGGACGTCCGCCGCGCCGACCAACGGCCGCCGAGCGGGATCGGGCTGGCCGCCCACGGGCTGCTCGCGCAGGTGGACCCCACCGTTCGCCCGGCCGCGGCCCGGGACGTGGAGTGCCTGTGGCTGACGGCGATGACGGAGTCGGCGGACTGCGTCTACCTCTCCCTCGCCGGCTACACCGACGACGCCCGCATCCGCGCCGACGCGCTGGGCGTCCCCCTGTTCGTGCTGGACCTCGCGGGCGTCCCCCAACCGGTGAACGACCCGGCCGACGCCCTGCACACCACAGGCGCAACGCGACCGGAACCCCGCAGACACGACGGCCACACCTGACCGACTCCCGGGACCTTCCCACCCCGTCGGACACCGGCGCACCCCGCGCCGGACATGTCACCGGCCCGCGCGGCACACCCGGCACACCGAGTGCCCGCCCACGGCCGGCACGCCACGAGCACCGCGGCCGGGCTTCGGGGGGACCGCCGGGGCTCCTGCACGCCGGCAGGCCCGGGCGGCACCCGGGCCGAGCGCGCCGCCAACTCCCGCAGGGCGCCTGCCGGTACCGCGGTCACCCGCCCCGCGCAGGGTCCCGGAAGCGCGGCGCAGACGAGCCCCGGGTGAGTACGCCGCCGACAGCGCGCTCTCCCGGGGACCGCCCTCGGGCATTCAGCGGATGCTCGTTCTCCGCCGTTTCACACCCCGTACTTCTCGCGGAGCTCCACCTTGCGCACCTTTCCGGACACCGTCATGGGAAAGGAGTCGAGGATCCGGAGCCGGCTGGGGATCTTGTAGTGGGCGAGCCGGTCCCGGCAGAAGGCGCGCAGTTCCTCCAGGGTGAGCGGGTCGGCCGCGTCGCGCGGGATCACGCAGGCCAGGACCTCCTCGCCGTACTTCTCGTCCGGCACGCCCACGACCTGGACGTCCCTGATCTTCGGGTGGGCGTAGAGGAACTCCTCGATCTCGCGCGGATAGATGTTCTCGCCGCCCCGGATGATCATGTCCTTGATGCGGCCGACGATCTCGACGTAGCCGTCCTCGCGCATCACGGCGAGGTCCCCGGTGTGCATCCAGCGGCCCGAGTCGACGGCCTCGGCGGTCTTCTCCGGCTCGTTCCAGTAGCCGAGCATCACGCTGTACCCGCGCGTGCACAACTCGCCCGCCGTGCCGCGCGGCCGGGTGACGCCCGTGGCCGGGTCGACGACCTTGACCTCGAGGTGCGGCAGGACGCGGCCGACGGTGGCGGTGCGGTGCTCCAGGTCGTCGTCCGTCCGCGTCTGCAGCGAGACGGGCGAGGTCTCCGTCATGCCGTAGCAGATCGCGACCTCCGCCATGTGCATCTCGGCGACCACCCGCTTCATCACCTCGACCGGGCAGGGCGAGCCCGCCATGATGCCGGTGCGCAGCGTGGACAGGTCGTACGCGGCGAAGCCGGGGAGGTTCAGCTCCGCGATGAACATGGTCGGGACGCCGTACAGGGACGTGCAGCGCTCCTGCTGCACCGCGTCCAGGGTGGCCTTCGGGTCGAAGGAGGGCGCCGGGATCACCATGCAGGCGCCGTGCGAGGTGGCCGCGAGGTTGCCCATCACCATGCCGAAGCAGTGGTAGAACGGGACGGGGATGCAGATTCTGTCCTGCTCGGTGTAGGAGACCAACTCCCCCACGAAGTATCCGTTGTTGAGGATGTTGTGGTGGGAGAGGGTGGCGCCCTTCGGGAAGCCCGTCGTGCCCGAGGTGTACTGGATGTTGATCGGGTCGTCGCAGGACAGCTCCGGGTACGGCAGCTCGGCGCCGCGGCGCGCGAGCAGTGCCTCCCAGCTCGGGTCGCCGATGTACACCACCTCGCGCAACTCGCGGCACTTGCCCCGTACTTCCCCGACCATCGCCCGGTAGTCGCTCGACCTGTGGCTCAGCGAGGCGAAGAGCATCGAGACGCCGGCCTGGTTGAGGACGTACTCGACCTCGTGGGTGCGGTAGGCCGGGTTGATGTTCACCATGATCGCGCCGATGCGGGCGGTGGCGTACTGGACCAGGACCCACTCGGGGCAGTTGACCGCCCAGATGCCCACCCGGTCGCCCTTGGCGGTGCCGACGGCCAGCAGAGCCTGGGCCAACTCCTCGACGGCGGCGCCGAATTCGGCGTAGGTCCAGCGCCGTCCCGAGGGGACGTCGACGAGCGCCTCGCGGTCCGGCCACGCCGCCACGGCGCGGTCCAGGTTGGCGCAGATGGTGTCTCCGAGCAGGGTGGTCGAACTCGTCCCGTGCGCGTACGACAGCTGAGGGATCACCGGAAGTCCTCCTCGCGGTACTCGTTGTCCGAGCCCTGGGCCGTGGCCTCGCGCAGCTCGATCCGGCGGATCTTGCCCGAGACGGTCTTGGGCAGCGCGCCGAACTCCAGCCGGCGGATGCGCTTGTAGGGGGCGAGCACCTGGCGGGAGTGCTCGAAGACGGCCTTGGCGGTGTCCGGGCCCGGCTCGTAGCCCTCGGCGAGGACGACGTACGCCTTGGGCACGGCCAGCCGCAGCTCGTCCGGCGCGGGCACGACGGCCGCCTCCGCCACCGCGTCGTGCTCCAGCAGGGCGCTCTCCAGCTCGAAGGGGCTGATCTTGTAGTCGGAGGCCTTGAAGACGTCGTCCGCGCGGCCGACGTACGTGAGATAGCCGTCCTCGTCGCGGGCGGCGATGTCGCCGGTGCGGTAGTAACCGCCCGCCATGGCCTCCGCGGTGCGGTCCGGGTCGCCGTGGTAGCCGGTCATCAGGCCGACCGGCCGCTCGGCGAGATCGAGGGCGATCTCGCCCTCCGTGGCACCGGGCGCGCCGGTCACCGGGTCGAGCAGCTCCACCGTGTAGCCGGGGCTGGGGCGCCCCATGGAGCCCGTCTTCAGGAGCTGGCCGGGGCTGTTGGACACCTGCACGGCGGTCTCGGTCTGCCCGAAGCCGTCCCGGATGGTGCGGCCCCAGGCGCGCCGTACCTGTTCGATGACCTCGGGGTTGAGCGGCTCGCCGGCGGCCACCACCTCCCGGGGCGGGGTGCGCAACTGGCCGAGGTCGGCCTGGATGAGCATCCGCCACACGGTCGGCGGGGCGCAGAACGTGGTCACCCCGGCCCGGTCCATCTCGGCCATCAGCCGTGCCGCGTCGAACCGGGTGTAGTTGAGGATGAAGACGGTCGCCTCCGCGTTCCACGGCGCGAACAGATTGGACCAGGCGTGCTTGGCCCAGCCCGGCGAGGAGATGTTCAGGTGCACGTCGCCCGGCTTCAGGCCCACCCAGTACATGGTGGCCAGGTGGCCGACGGGGTAGGAGAGGTGGGTGTGCTCGACCAGCTTGGGCCGGGCGGTGGTGCCCGAGGTGAAGTAGAGCATCAGCGGGTCGTCGGCGAGGGTCGGCCCGTCGGGCAGGAACTCGGCGGGGGCCGCGTAGGCGTCCTCGTACGGCTCCCAGCCCTCCGCCGGCGGACCGCCGACCGCGATCCTGGTGTAGGCGCCGGGCACTTGAGTGAACTTGGCGGCGTCCTCGGCGCGCACGATGACGTGCTTCACCCGGCCCCGGTCCACCCGGTCGCGCAGGTCGGCCGGGCCGAGCAGCGGAGTGGCCGGGATGACGACCGCGCGCAGCTTCATCGCCGCCAGCGCGGTCTCCCACAGCTCGGCCTGGTTGCCGAGCATGACGAGGATGCGGTCCTCGGCGCCGACCCCGCGCTCGCGCAGCCACCGGGCCACCCGGTCGGAGCGCTCGGACAGCTCGGCGAAGGACAGGCGGGTCTCGGTGCTGTCCTCCTCCACGATGTGCAGCGCGGTCCGGTCGTTGCCGGCGGCGATCACGTCGAACCAGTCCAGCGCCCAGTTGAACTGGTCCGGACGCGGCCAGGCGAAGCCTTCGTAGGCGGTGGCGTAGTCCTCGCGGTGTTCCAGCAGGAAGTCCCGGGCGCTGCGGAACAGGTCGGTCGCCGTCGTCATCTCTCCTCCATGCTCCTTGGGCCGTTCGGCTCGGGCGCGCAGCCGGTGGCTCACTCCCGTGGTTCCGGACCTTGCCGGGCGGCTCTCTGGCATCGTCTAATCCGTGATGCAGGTCTCACTACCCCCGATCGGGGGTGTGGACCGCGCGCGAACGGGGGTGTGGTCCGCACATCAGCCGCACCGAAGGAGCGACGAGGTGACAGCAGAGGCCGTGGCGGCGGTGGAGATCCGTGGTGCGCTGGTGCGGCTGCGGCGCGCGACCGGGCTGCCCGTCGCCTTCGGCGGCCTTGTCGACTCCGGCCGGCCGCAGATCCGCATCAGCGAGCTGAGCGGCACGACCACGGCCGCCCTGCGCTCCCTCGCGGTGACCTCCGGCAACGGGCTCGGCGGCAAGGCGGTGGCGCTGGCCCGGCCGTGCGCGGTCACGGACTACTCCAACTCCCGACAGATCAGCCACGAGTACGACGTACCCGTGGCCGCGGAGGGCATCCGCTCGGTGCTCGCGGTGCCGGTGGTGGTGCGCCGCCGGGTGCGCGGGGTGCTGTACGGCGCGCTGCGCTCGGCCCAGCCGCTGGGCGACCGGGCGCTGGGCGCGGCGGTGTCGGTGGCGCGGGACGTGGAGCAGGCGCTGGTGGTGCGGGACGAGGCGCAGGCGCTGCTGGCGACGGCCCGGACGGAGCCCGCCGACGGCGACCGGACCGCCTCCTGGGAGCAGGTCCGCGAGGCGCACGCGGCGCTGCGGGCGCTCGCGCCCCGGATCGCCGACCCGGAACTGCGGGCGGAACTGCTCGCCGCCTGCGGCCTGCTGACCGCCTCGCGCCCGGCCGCGGGCGCGAGCCTGGCGCCGCGCGAGCTGGACGTGCTGTCCTGGGTGGCGGCGGGCGCCACCAACGCGGCGGTGGCCGAGCGGCTGGGGCTGCGCCCGGAGACGGTCAAGGGCTATCTGCGCTCGGCGATGCGGAAGCTGGGCGCGCACACGCGAGGGGAGGCGGTGACCGCGGCCCGCAGGGCGGGACTGCTGCCGTAGCCCGGGAGCGGTTGGGAAACCTGCCCATTCGTGCGCGGACCCCTTGTATTTTTCTCACGCTTGACCGTTTGTTATTTCCCTCACCACGGCTTCCGTCCGAATTTCAAGGATCGTTGCCTAGAATTTGGTCCGGACACGACATACGAGGGGAGCGGCGACCGTGCGACGGGACTTCCAGGAGCCTGCAAGGTGCCGCCCCGACCTGGTCATCGGCCGCGAGGAGCTGTTCGCCGGCGCTCGCGACCAACTCGCCTCGGGCGGCAGTGTGCTGCTCCACGGCCCCGCCGGAATAGGGAAATCCACCATCCTGCGGGCCTTGGCCGAGGAATATGCCGCCACCGCGCACACCGTGCTTCGCTGCTCGGCCACCGAGTCCGAATCCCACCTTCCGTTCCTCGCCCTCGCCGACCTCTTCGGGCTGGTCCTCGACGAGGTCTCCCCCCGGCTGCCGGCCGCGCAGCGCACCGCCCTGGAGTCGGCGCTCACCGGCCGCGGCGAGTCCAGCCTCCAGCGCGACGGCCTCGCCCTGCGCCTCGCGGTCCTCTCCGTGCTGCGCGCGCTGGCCGCCCGGGGCCCGGTGCTGGTCGTCGCCGACGACCTGCAGTGGCTGGATCCGGCCAGCGCCGAACTGCTCGGCTTCGCCGCCCGCCGCCTCGGCGGCACCCCGGTGCAACTGCTGTGCGCGGTCCGCACGGAGGGCCAGGAGAGCCAGGAGTACGACCGCCACCTGCGGGCCTGCCCGCCGGACACCCTCGCCGTCCGGCTGGGCCCGCTCTCCCGCGCCCAGGTCGCCCAGTTGCTCGGCCACCGCGGCCACGGCGCCCTGCCCCGCTCCACGGTCCGCGAGATCCACCGCACGAGCGGCGGCAACCCGCTGTTCGCCCTGGAACTCGGCCGCGCCCTCGCCGACAGCCCCACCCCGCCCCGGCCGGGCGAGCCGCTGCCGGTGCCCACCAGCCTGCGCGCCCTCGTCCTCAGCCGCCTGGACATGCTGT